>JANXVK010000517.1 GCA_025351675.1 Rhizobacter sp. | reverse complement strand
AGATCACCGCTGCCGGCCTGGCGCCGCGGCGCTACGACCAGGATGTCCGCCTGCTGACCAGCGCGCGGCCGCGCCAGACCGTGATGTTCGACGCCGGCAACGTGATCCTCGCGACCGGCGCGGTATTCCCCGCGCCGCCCGGCATGCAGGACACGGCGAGCCAGTTCGTGCAGCTCACCTACCTGTTCAGCACCCGGCCCGAACTGCTGCGCGTCGGCGGCCGCGTCGACATCCCGCTCGCACTGCCGAAGAAGGTCGATACGTGGGTCTACGACGTGGTCGGGGAAGAGACGCTCAACACGCCGTTCGGCCCGGTCCAGGCCCTGCACCTGAAGCCGCGCAACGAGCGCCGGCCCGGCACGCTGCGCGTCGAGATGTGGTTCGCGCCGCAGCTCAATTACTTCCCGGCCCGGCTGCGCTTCGAGCAGGACGCCGAGAACCACGTCGACCTGATGATCGCGAAGCCGCCCGATCTGGCGAAGTGAGCGCGACGCTACAGTCGAGGGGTCATCCGAAGGAAGCGACCATGGTCTACGAGAACATCCTGATCGAACGGCGCGGCGAAGGCCCGCGCCAGACCGGCCTGATCACATTGAACCGGCCGAAGCAGATGAACGCGCTGAACGACGCGCTGATGGACGAACTCGGCGCCGCGTTGAAAGCCTTCGACGCCGACGCCGGCATCGGCTGCATCGTCATCACCGGCAGCGAGAAGGCGTTCGCGGCCGGCGCCGACATCAGCGCGATGGTCAATTTCAACCTGGAAGACAGCTACGGCGGCGACTTCATCACGCGCAACTGGGAGACGATCCGCACGATCCGCAAACCGGTGATCGCGGCCGTGGCCGGGTTCGCGCTCGGTGGCGGCTGCGAGCTCGCGATGATGTGCGACTTCATCATCGCCGCCGACACCGCGAAGTTCGGCCAGCCGGAGATCAGGCTCGGCATCATCCCCGGCGCCGGCGGCACGCAGCGCCTGCCGCGCGCGCTCGGCAAGGCCAAGGCGATGGACATGATCCTGACCAGCCGCATGATGGACGCGGCCGAAGCCGAACGCGGCGGCCTGGTCTCGCGCGTTGTGCCGTTTGCCGACTTGATGACGGTGACCTTGGCCGCTGCCGAATCGATCAACGAACTCAGCGCGATGAGCGTGATGATGGCCAAAGAAAGCGTGAACCGCGCGTTCGAGGGCACGCTTGCCGACGGTGTGATGTTCGAGCGGCGACTGTTTCACTCACTGTTCGCGACGGCGGATCAGAAAGAAGGGATGAACGCGTTCCTGAGCAAGCGCAAGGCCACGTTCAAGCAGCGCTGATCACGGCTGCACCCAACGCGCACCGCCGGCGTCGAAGACCGCCCGTCGATGGCCTTCGGGGTGCAACTCCAGCCAGTCGATCCCTTCGACCTGGGCCGTGATCATCGCGAAGCAGGCGCGCTCCGAGAGCGCGGCCGGCGTGGCCTCCAGTGGCGCGCCGGGCGGCAGCGGCGACAGATAGTCTTGGGCCGCGGGCGAGAGCTTCAAGCGCTCCCAACGCGACGACACGGACAGGCCGGTGTCTTCGATACCGAGCCGCACCCGGCAGCGCAGCTGCCAGCCCAGTGCGCTCGACCACATCACCAGACTGCCGTGCGGATGCGCGCGCAACTGCGCGGCCTTGGCGGCCCGTGCGTCGGTGTAGACGACCAGCCTCTTCTCGGCCACGTTGACCTCCCGCAGGACCACGTTGCGGGCGTCCGCGGCGGGGACGCCGTCCTGTTGGTACACCGTGGCCAGCACCGTGGTGCGCCATTCGTGGTGACGGTCGTGCGTGGCGCGGGTGAGTTGGTGCCACAGCGCGTCTTCGATTTCAGGCAGCGTCGACAAACGCTCGCGCATGGTCAGCCTTCCTTGCGCAACGACGGGAACAAAATCACATCCCGGATGCTCGGCGAGTCGGTGATCAGCATGATCAGCCGGTCGATGCCGATGCCGCAGCCTCCCGTCGGCGGCATGCCGTACTCGAGCGCGCGGATGAAGTCGGCGTCGTAGTACATCGCCTCCTCATCGCCGGCTTCCTTGTTTGCGACCTGTGCCTTGAAGCGCGCGGCCTGATCCTCGGCGTCGTTGAGCTCCGAGAAGCCGTTCGCGTATTCGCGGCCGGTGATGAACAGCTCGAAGCGCTCGGTGATCGACGGGTCGGTGTCGGACGCGCGCGCCAGTGGCGACACTTCGACGGGGTAGTCGATGATGAAAGTCGGGTCCCAGAGCTTGTCCTCGACCGCGGCCTCGAACAGTCCGAACTGCAACTCGGCCAGCGTCCAGTGCGCCGGCGGCTCGACGCCGTGTGACTTCAGCTTGGCGTGCAGCACGGCCGCATCGATGGCTTCGGACTCGCTCAGTCCCGCATGCACGACCAGCGAATCGCGCACCGACAGGCGCGCGAACGGCTGATCGAGCGCGACCGGCTTGCCCGCGTAGGTGATCGCCGCCGAGCCGGTGGCGACCCGCGCGGCGTGGCGCAGCACCTCTTCGGTGAAGTCCATCAGGTCGTGGTGGTTCCAGTACGCGGCGTAGAACTCCATCATCGTGAACTCGGGGTTGTGTCGCACCGACACGCCCTCGTTGCGAAAGCTCCGGTTGATCTCGAACACGCGCTCGAAGCCGCCGACGATCAATCGCTTCAAATAAAGCTCAGGCGCGATGCGCAGGAACATCTGCTGATCGAGGGCGTTGTGGTGCGTGACAAAGGGCTTGGCGTTCGCGCCGCCCGGGATCGGGTGCAGCATCGGCGTCTCCACTTCCATGAAGTGGTGCTCGACCATGAACTGGCGGATCGAGCTGATGGCCTTGCTGCGCGCCGCGAAGCGCGCACGGGCCTCGCCATCGGTGATCAGGTCGACATAGCGCTGGCGGTACTTCTGCTCCTGATCGGCCATGCCGTGGAACTTGTCGGGCAGCGGGCGCAGGCTCTTCGTCAGAAGTCGCAGCGTGGTCACGCGCACCGACAGCTCGCCGTTCCTGGTCTTGAAGAGCGTGCCTTCGGCGCCGAGGATGTCGCCCAGATCCCAGTGCTTGAACGCGGCATACGCTTCTTCGCCGAGCGCATCGCGGGTCACGAACAGCTGGATCTGGCCCGACGCGTCTTGCAGCGTGCCGAAGCTCGCCTTGCCCATCACGCGCTTCAACATCAGGCGGCCGGCGACGATCACCTTGACGTTCAGCGGCTCCAGCGTCTCGTTCTCCTGGTCGCCGTGCTGGCGCAGCAACTCGGCCGCGTGGTGCTTCGGCTTGAAGTCGTTCGGGAACGCGATGCCTTGCTGGCGGATGGCGGCGAGCTTCTCGCGGCGCTCGGTGATGAGCTGGTTTTCGTCGGACATGGGAGCTTCTCTGGTGAGCGGCCGATTTTAGAGGGCGCCGCGCACATAAAATCGCGTGTTTGCCCCGAATGGGGCGCTGCCGCCTTAATCCACAAGAGCGTCCATGCCCACACCCGCCGTGATCCTGAACCGCAAGCTGCGCTTTGCCGTCATTGGCTGCGGCCGCATCGCGCAGAACCATTTCGCGGCGCTGAAGCAGCATGCGGTACGCGCCGAACTCGTGGCGGTGTGCGACAACCATGCGCCCAGCCTCGCCGCCGCGGTCGCGTCGACCGGCGCCGCCGGTTTCGCGTCGCTCGACGGGCTGCTCGCTTCGAGTGAAGCCGACATCGTCGTGCTCGCCACCCCGAGCGGCCTGCACCCGCGCCAGGCAATCAAGGTCGCGCAGGCCGGCCGCCACGTGATGAGCGAGAAGCCGATGGCTACCAAGTGGGACGAAGGCGTGGCGATGGTGCGCGCCTGCCGCGACGCCGGCGTCAAGCTGTTCGTGGTCAAGCAGAACCGGCTGAACGCGACCCTGCAGCTCGTCAAGCGCGCGGTCGACGCCGGCCGCTTCGGACGCCTCGCGATGGTCAACGTCAACGTCTTCTGGACCCGCCCGCAGGCCTATTACGACGCCGCACCGTGGCGCGGCCGCTGGGACATGGACGGCGGTGCCTTCATGAACCAAGCGAGCCACTACGTCGACATGGTCGACTGGCTGGTCGGCCCGGTCGACAACGTGCACGCCTACACCGCCACGCTGGCGCGCGACATCGAGGCCGAAGACACCGGCGTGATGAGCCTGCGCCTGCGCAGCGGTGCGCTCGCCTCGGTCAACGTCACGATGCTGACGTACAACAAGAACTTCGAGGGCAGCATCACGCTGCTCGGCGAGCGCGGAACGGTGCGGGTTGGCGGGGTTGCGGTCAACAAGATCGAGCACTGGGAGTTCGAGACGGCGCACGAAGACGACGCGAAGGTCGCCAGTGCGAGCTACGGCGTCGAAAGCGTTTACGGGCCGGGGCACCCGCTGTACTACGACAACGTCATCAACACGCTGCGCGGCGAGGGGAACGCGGCAGTCGATGGCTACGAAGGGTTGCGCTCGCTCGAAGTGCTGATTGCGGCGTACCGTTCCGCGCGCGACGGCGTACGGGTCGGGTTACCGCTTGTCTTTTAGCGTGGGCCACTTCTGATGATTCACTCTTCCGCGATCGTCGACGACGGTGCGCAGCTCGGTGCCGGCACCCACGTCTGGCACTTCGCCCACGTGTGTGCCGGCGCCCGCATCGGCGCCGGGTGCTCGCTCGGGCAGGGCGTGTTCGTTGCCAACGACGTGACGATCGGCGCCAACGTGAAGGTCCAGAACAACGTGTCGGTTTACGACGCCGTCACGCTCGAAGACGACGTGTTCTGCGGCCCGAGCATGGTGTTCACAAACGTGCACAACCCCAGGGCGGCGGTATCGCGCAAGGCTGAATATCGGAAGACCCTCGTGAAGCGCGGCGCGACGCTCGGCGCGAATTGCACGGTGGTGTGCGGCACGACGATCGGCCGCTACGCTTTCGTCGGCGCCGGCGCGGTCGTGAGCCGCGACGTGGCGGATTTCGCGCTCGTCGTCGGCGTGCCGGCCAAGCGCATCGGCTGGGTCAGCCGGCACGGCGAGAGGCTGGTGTTCGCGAACGACGAGGCGCTGTGCCCGGCGACCGGCGAGCGCTACGTGCTGCGCGACGGCGGGTGTGCGCTCGCGGGCGAGGTGGTGGCATGAGCGGCGCACTCGAATTCGTCGATCTGAAGAGCCAGTACGCGGCGTTGAAAGGAAGCATCGCCGAGCGCATGCAGCGCGTCCTCGACCACGGCCAGTACATCATGGGCCCCGAGGTCGCCGAACTCGAAGGCCGGCTCGCGCAGTACACCGGCGCGAAGCACTGCGTGACGGTCGCGAGCGGCACCGAAGCGCTGCTGATCGCGCTGATGGCGCTCGACCTGGAACCCGGCGACGAGGTCGTCACGACACCGTTCACGTTCGCTGCCACTGCCGAGATGATCGTGCTGCTCGGCGGCGTACCGGTCTTCGCCGACATCGAGCCCGACACCTGCAACATCGACGTCTCGAAGATCGAGGCGACGATCACGCCGCGCACCCGGGCGATCATCCCGGTCAGCCTGTACGGCCAAGTCGCCGACATGGACGGCATCAACGCGATCGCCGCCCGCCACGGCCTCGCGGTGATCGAGGACGCGGCGCAGAGTTTCGGCGCCTCATACAAAGGGCGAAAGAGCTGCAACCTCAGCACGATAGCCTGCACCAGCTTCTTCCCGAGCAAGCCGCTCGGCTGCTATGGCGATGGCGGCGCGCTGTTCACGAACGACGACACGCTCGCGCGGGCGGCGCGCGAGATTCGCGTGCACGGCCAGAGTGCGCGCTACACCCACACGCGCATCGGCGTCGGCGGGCGCATGGACACGCTGCAATGCGCGATCGTGCTTGCGAAGCTGGAGCGCTTCGAGTGGGAAATCGCGCAGCGGCTCGTGCTGGGCGAACGCTACCGCGCGCTGCTCGCGGATGTGTCAGGGGTCGACCTGCTCGCGGTGCGAGCCGACCGCGATTGCGTGTGGGCGCAGTACACGGTGTTCGTCGACACCCGCGCTGCGGTCCAAGCGGCGTTGAAAGAGCGCGGTATTCCGACCGCGGTGCACTACCCGAAGCCGGTGCATCACCAAGCGGCCTACGCGCGTTTCGCGGCGCCCGACACGTTCCCGCACAGCATCGCCGCCGGCGCGCGGGTGATGAGCCTGCCGATGAGCGCCGATCTGACGCACGCGCAGCAAGACCGCGTCGTCGACGCGCTGCGCACGGCCGTGAACCGATGAGCGTCGGCTCCGACGATGAGCCGGCGTCGGTGGCCTCCCCTGTCGATTTCCCGGCGCTCTACGACGCACATCCCGACTATGTGGCGCGCCGCCAAAGCGGTTCGTTCGAGCAGGCGCAGATCGACATCGAGGTGCGGCTGTTCAAGCTGCCGAACCTGATGCGCTTGCTGCCACCCGCCAAGAGACTCAACAGCGTGCTGGAGATCGGTTGCGCGACCGGCGAACTCATCGCCGCCCTGCCGGTGCGCGCGGGTGGGCGCAAGGTCGGCATGGACATCTCGAGCGAGAACATAGCCGCAGCCCGGGCGCGCTTTCCCGACGTGGCGTTCCGCTGCGGCGACTTTCGCGACGCGCCGGCCGAGCGCTTCGACGCGGTCGTGATGAGCGACGTGCTCGAGCATGTGCCGGATGAC
>JANXVK010000507.1 GCA_025351675.1 Rhizobacter sp. | reverse complement strand
GTGCGGCCGTTCCAGTCCGACAGGTCGAGGATGAACTCGTGCGCCTGCGCCTTCTTCGCGGCGGCGATGATCTCGTCGCGCGTCGCGTCCGGGTGGCCGTAACCGATGTTCGAGGCGATCGAGCGATGCAGCAGCGAGGTGTCCTGCGTGACCATGCCGATCGCGCCGCGCAGGCTCTCCTGCGTGACGCTGCCGATGTCGTGCCTGTCGATGCGGATGTGGCCCTGCTCGACCTCGTGGAAGCGCAGCAGCAGGTTCACCAGCGTTGACTTGCCGGCGCCCGAGCGGCCGATCAGGCCAATGCGCTCGCCCGGCTTGATGACCAAGTTCAGGTCGTCGAGCACACGCTTGCCGTCTTTGCGGCCGTAGGTGAAGGTCAGGTGCTCGAAGCGGATCTCGCCGCCGCGTGGCGCGGGCGCCACGACGAGCTCGGGCGCGCCGGGCGCGTCGACGAGCGTGTGCGGCACGGCGATCGTCTCCATGCCCTCTTGCACGACGCCGACGTTCTCGAAGATGCCGGTCACTTCCCAGCTGACCCAGCCGGCCACGCTCGAGATCTGCCACGCCAGCGGCAGCGCGGTCGCGACCAGCCCGGCGCTGACCTGGCCTTGCGCCCACAACACGATGCCGATCGCCGCGGTGCTGACCAGCAGCAGCGCGTTCATCACCGACAAGGTCGTCATGAAGCGCGTCGTCACGCGCATGTGCTGCGCGATCGCGACCGTGTGCTCGTCGATGACGTCGCGAACGTACTTGTCTTCGTCGCGCGAGCGCGCGAAAAGCTTGACGGTCAGGATGTTGGTGTAGCTGTCGACCACGCGGCCCATCACCATCGAGCGCACCTCGGAGCTGAGCTTGGCGCGGTCGCGCATGCGCGGCACGAAGTAACGCAGGAAGAAGATGTAGCCGCCGAACCAGAACACGGTCGGCACCGCGAGCCGCCAGTCCGCCGCGCCCATCAGCAGCAGCGACGAGACGCCGTAGATCGCGATGTACCAGAGCGCGCGGATGCTGCTGACGACGCACTCGCGCACCGCGTTGCCGGTCTGCATCACGCGGTTCGCGATGCGCCCGGCGAAGTCGTTCTGGAAGAACGGCCAGCTCTGCCGCACGACGTGCCAGTGGCTCTGCCAGCGGATCAGGCTGGTGACGTTCGGCACGACCGCGTTGTTGCGCACCAAGCTGTCGGCCAGCATCGCGAGCGGGCGGCCGATCAGCACGGTCGCGACCATCGCGAGCAGCATCGGCGTCGCGGCGCTGAAGGCTGCGGCGCGGTCGGGCGCCTGCATCAGCGTGACGAGCTTGCCGATGAACACCGGGATCGCCGTGTCGATCAACGCCACGCCACGCCGAGGCTGGTGGCGAACATCGCGAGGTACAGCCCGCGCGTCTGGCGGATGAAATGCCAGTAGAAAGCGAGCAGGCCGGGAGGTGGTGGACCGGGCGGCGGCGCTGTCGGGCGGATGCGGGTTTCGAAGAATTTGAACATCAGCCCGCCATTGTCGCCGCCCATGGAAAAAGGCCGCCGAGGGCCGCGAAGTGTTGAACTTCGCAGCCCTTGGTGGCCTGCAGTCTTTCAGGGCCGAGAGATCAGCCGGCGTCGCGCGCGAACTTCGCCTTGAAGCGCTGCGCGAAGGTCGCCGAGGCGGCGTGCTGGTTCGCCTTGCGGGTCAGCGAGGCCACATCGTCGTAGTCGGTGCGTTGCAGCGTACCGGTCGCCGCGGCGGCGAGCACTTCGCTTTTCACCGCGCTGCGCGCCAGCGTCGAGGTTTCCAGGATCTGCGTGCCGAAGACGTTGTAGAGGCGGTTCGCGTCCGGGCCGACCAGCGCCTGGCGGGCGGTCCGGTCCTGCGCGAGTTCGGCACTGACTTGCTGGAGCGTCACATTCGAGGCGACCGCTTGCGGGCGGTACGAACCCGTGTCGTAGTCGGTGCGTTGCAGCGTACCGAGGCGGACGGCTTGGCGGGTTTCGGCGTTGACCTGCGCGCGGCTCAGCGGCGCCTCATTGGCCATCGCGAGGGTGCTGATCAGGGAGACGGCGATGGTTGCGGCGTAAAGAAACTTGCTGTTCATGGTGTGGCTTTCGGTTCAATGTTGCTGACGTTCCGGACACGGCGGCGTTTGTGGTCGGGTGCCGCCGCGTCCAGTCTCGGCGAGTGCGTTCCTCATCGATGAGGCGAACTTTAGACATTGTTGAAGCATCAATAAACAGCGTATGGTTCAATTGCGCATTGCGGAAATAGAAACAAAGCCGGGGATTGAAAATGGACCGACTGCATTCGATGAGGGTGTTTTCGAGGGTCGTCGACGAAGGCAGCTTCGCCCGCGCGGCGCGTGAGCTGAACCTCTCGCCGGCCGTCGTCACGCGGCTGGTGGCCGATCTGGAGGAGCACCTCGGCTCACGCCTGATCAACCGCACGACGCGGCGCCTGGCGCTGACCGACACCGGCGAGCTCTACCTCGAGCGCGTGCGCCACATCCTGACCGAGGTCGAGGAAGCCGAGGCGCTTGCGACTGCGTCGACCGCCGAGCCGCGCGGCCACCTGCGCGTGCTGTGCCCGCCGGCGTTCGCGGTGCACCAGATCGCCAAGCACCTGCCGAAGTTTCGCGCGCTGTACCCGAAGGTCTCACTCGAACTTTCGGTGCCCGGACCGGTCGAGACGGTCGACGAGAACTTCGACGTCAGCATCCTCACCGAGGGCCGACGCCCGCTCGACGGCAACTTCGTCGCGCGTCGGCTGGCGCGCTCCGAGGTCGTGCTCTGCGCCTCGCCCGAGTACCTCGACAAGCGCGGCCGCCCGCAGCACCCGAAGGACATGGAAGGCCACGAGACGATGGTGCCGCCGTTCCTGCGTGAGCTGACCTTCTTTTCCGGCGCGCATGGCGACGACGAGTCGCCGGGTGAATCGGTCACGTTGATGCCGAAACGCTCCGGGCTCAGCACGATCCACACCGACACGATGTACGCCGCGGCGCTGGCGGGTCTGGGCATCACCGGGTTGCCCTCCTTCGTCGCCGATGACGCGCTGCTCGAGAACGCGCTGGAACGCGTGCTGCCGCAGTGGCACCTGTTCACGACCACGCTGTACGCCGGCATGCCCACGCGCAAGCACGTGCCGGCACGCACGCGAGTCTTCGTCGACTTCCTCGTCAAGACTTTCGGCGGCGAAGACCGCGACCCGTGGTTGCTCGCGGCCGGCTGCGAGACGCAGCCGCGGCCGAGGCGCAGCGCGCCGGTGCAGACCTCGCTGGCGCTTTCCGACTGATGACCGCGCCTGTGGCCCATCGGGACGGTCCCCCGAGGGGAGCTCAGGCCGCCGAGGTCCACGCAGTGGGCCTCTTCGTGGCCCATGGCGGCCCGGCGCTGGCCTGAGTTCCTTTGGGTCAGTAAAACCCTTCGACCCGGGTCGCCCCCATCAGCGGCTCCAGCAGGCGCGACAGCGGCCGCAGCACGTTGTAGCGCACCGCGACCTTGTGCGCGTAGTTGAAGAAGCGCGGCAGGTCTTCGCTGTACTTCGGCTTGGCGTCGCGGTGTTTCAGGCGGCAGAAGATGCCGAGCACTTTCAGGTGCCGCTGCAGCCCCATCCACTCGACCTGGCGCCAGAACTCGCCGAAGTCGTCGGGCAGATCCAGCCGGGCCTTGCGCGCGGCCTCCCAGTAGCGCACCGCGAGGTCGATCTCGAACTCTTCGTCCCACGAGAGGAAGGCGTCGCGCAGCAGGCAGGCGAGGTCGTAGCTGACGGGTCCGCGCACCGCATCCTGAAAGTCGAGGATGCCGGGGTTGCCGGCTTCAGGCGGGCAGACCATCAGGTTGCGTGGCATGTAGTCGCGGTGCACGGCCACGGTCGGTTGGGCGAGTGCGCTCTGCACGAGCAGGTCGCAGGCGCTGTCCCAAACCGCCTGTTCTTGCGGCGTCCACGTCACGCCGAGT
>JANXVK010000498.1 GCA_025351675.1 Rhizobacter sp. | reverse complement strand
CTCATGCCCAGCACGTTGGGCAGCTCGACCCACTCGACCGCGTCGACATAGACCGCGAGGTACCAGCCGTGCACCTGCTTCGGTTCCACGCCGAGCATCAACGCGTACAAGCCGGTCACCATCAGGCGCTGGATGTGGTGTGCGTAGCCGTGTGTGAGGGTCTGCGCGATGGCGTCGTGCAGGCAGGCCATGTCCGTGCGGCCGGACCAGTACCAATCGGGTAAAGGCTCTTGGGCGTGGAGTTCGTTCAGGTCGAGGTAGGCCGGCATCTGCGCCCAGTAGATACCGCGCACGTACTCGCGCCACCCGAGAATCTGGCGCACGAACCCCTCGACGCTCTGCAACGGCGCGAGACCGGCATGGAAGGAAGCTTCGGCAGCGCGCACCACCTCGTGCGCGCTGAGCAGCTTGAGGTTGAGCGCCACCGACAGCAGCGAGTGGTACAGCCAGGGCTCGCCTGGCCACATCGCGTCCTGGTAGCGCCCGAAGTCCGGCAACCGCTGGTCGACAAAAATCGCGAGCGCCTCGAGTGCCTGCTCGCGCGTGACGGGCCATGCGAACCGCGCCAGCGAACCAGGGTGGTCGGCGAAGCGCGCGTTCACCAGATCGATCACCTCGCGCGTGATGGTGTCGGGTTCAAAGTGCGGTGGCGGCGGCAACGCGCCGGGGCCTGCCTTGCCGAAGGCGGCGCGGTTGTCGGCGTCGAAGTTCCACTGGCCGCCGATCGGCTTGCCTTCGTGCATCAGCACATCGTGGCGCTGCCGCAGTTCGCGGTAGAAGTACTCGAGTCGCAAGCTCTTGCGGCCTTTGGCGTGAGCCGCGAACTCGCCCATGGTGCCGAAGAAGTGACGGTCTTCGCGGACGTCGAGCGTGAGTGCGGCGTGCGCGACCACCTCGCGAAGCGATTGGTAGACGCGCCAGTCGCCTGGTGCGCACATCACGAGCCGTTGCGGCTTCATGCGATCGATGGCGCGCCGCAGTTGCGCGGCCATCGACTCGTCGCTGCCGATTTCGCCAAGCCGGGTGTAGTCGAGCGGCACGCCCTCGCGGCGCAAATCATCGGCGAAGTGCCGCATCGCCGCCAGGAAGACGGCGATGCGCTGCTTGCCTGACCACACATGCGTCGACTCCTCGGCCGCCTCGGCCATCCAGACGGTGTCGCGCGACGGATCGAAGTCGTCGAATGCCGACGATTGCCGATCTAGCTGGTCGCCCAGCACGATCACCAGCGAGCGCAGCTCAGACATGCGCTTTACTCGTCGCGCCCGAGCGAGCGCGGCAGGCGTCGGAGCAGAACTTTACCTCGCCCCAGCTTCTGGCCCATCGTTTGCGCCAGCTCATGACTCGCCCGCAGGCTGCGCAGGGCTTGCTCGGCAACGTGGCCTTGTTGCCCTTGAACGATGGGGCGGCGTCTTTCACCCCTTCTTGGCCCAAGCGCTGCACCAACCTTTGCCGCTGACCTGCTTGCCCGCGAACAGCGGGCACGCTGCGTTCGCATCGGTCGCCTTGCCTTGGTACAGCGCGCAGTTGCCGCACACCTGGCCAGCGGCGTACTTCGGAAACTTCTTGACGTCGGCCTTGGTGGCGTCGGCGACGTAGCCGAGTGCGGCGGCTTGCGGGTCTTTCTCGTCGACATTGGCTTGTGCCAGCGCACCAAAGCTGAGTGCGGCAGTGCCGGCTGAAAGGGTCATCAGAAAAATGCGTCGGTTGGTGGACATGGTGGTTTCCTGTCGTTGTGAGTCGGTAAAGGGTTCGGACGTGAAGTATCAGTGCACTGGCTCTTCGAGCTCGAGATCGGCCTCGACGCTGGCGGGCGGCGCGGCATCGAACGATGCCGAGATTTCGTCCGCGAGCTCGTCGCCCGAATGCCATCCGGCTTCGACCGACCCGTCGCCGAACGAGTCGCCGCAGACGCCGAGCCCGAGATCTGTCCTCGACCAGCAGTCGAGGCCGTCGGAGGTCGGGCGGGTGAGCTGGGCGTAACGCCAGCGTTGGACGCTGGCGTGATGCCAGCGAGGGGCGTGACCGCCGGTCAGCAACTTGCCAAGCGCGGTGCGCAACACCGCGGTCACCTGCTCGGGGTTGTCTTCCAGATGGGCAAGGCTCCAGGCCGGGGTGGCGTGGGCGACCCAAGGCGCCAAACCTGCCGCGGCCTGCCGGCCAGGCGCGCGATCGTTGCGTGCGATCCAGGCGAGTTCACTGCGTTCGACTTCGGCCGCATCCCACGGCCAGTCCAGATCGTCGGTGACGGCCATCAACGTCCAGCACGGCGCGATGCGAACCGCGGACAGCGCGTCGGCCCAGTCGTTCTGGTGACCCCTCAGCAACATCGCCGCCTGCGTCGGCGGGATGGCGAATACCACTTGGTCGAATGGGCCTTCGGTGCAGTCTGCGGTGTGGTCATCGGCCAAATGCAACAGCCAGCCGCCAGGGCATTGTTGCAAGCCGGTCACGGCATGGCCGAGCCGCAGCGGCACCCCGCTCAGCAGGTGACGGCAGAACGCGGGCATGTTCGGCGTCGGCACCACCACCTGCCGCGCCCGCGGCGCCGGAAACGTGGCGTACACGTGCTGGCGCCAGCGTGCGGCGTACCCGAGCGTCTCGGCCCGATCGATCACCGACTGGAAGCGCGGGCGGGTCGCGGTGAAATATGGGCAGCCGTGATCGAAGGAGGTTGCGTGGACCGTGCCGTTGCCATCGGCCCACTGCACTCGCCGGGTTGCCATCCGGCCGCCCACGCCGCGCGATTTGTCGAACACCGTCACGTCGAAGCCGGCGCGCAACAGTCCGGCGGCGCAAGCTGCACCGGCCACGCCGGCACCGATGACGGCGATGCGCGGTGGCTCGAGCCGGTCAGCACCCCCCGACGCGTCGGGCTGGCTATTCGCCATCATGACCCAGCCCTCCCGGCAGACTTCGCCGGTGGCTTTCGCCAAAGCGGACGCACTGTGAGAAAGGCGCTGTACGCGGCATTGAGCAGGGCCGGCACCGGCCCGAACGAAGCGACGCGGCCGAGCCACGCGGTGCGTGGCAGCGCCGACCACAGGGCCGCAAATCCGCGCATTCCGTCGACCAGTTGGCCGTCGGCGCGGCGCACATGAAAGCGTCTCAGCGCGGCGTTGCGCGTCAAGCCGGGGCCGAATTCGTCGTCTGCGCAGGCGGCAGCGTCGACCCACTGGCAGGCTTGCGCACCGGGCTGACGGCGGTAGTGAGCGATCTCGGCCGAACAGACCGGGCAGGCGCCGTCGAAATAGACGGTAAGCGGTACCGAATCAGGTTTTGAGTTCACGGTTGACTCTGAAGTGAGTTGCATTGACCCTATTATTCAGCGCAAGTGACTAAGAAATGAAGCGGTTGTGTGTAATAAATTGAATAACAGCGATTCAATAGCGTTTCATCTCAGTATTATTGGCGCTCTCACTAACGAACATCCCCTCCCATGCCAGACGAACTGCCTGAACCAACGCTTTCCCCCCACCGTCTTCGCAGCGGTACTGCCGCCCGTTTGGCCGGCCTGCCCGTGACCACGCTGAGGGTCTGGGAACGGCGCTACGGCGTCGTCGCGGCGGCCAAGACCGAAAGCGGTCAGCGGGTCTATTCGCAGCACGATGTTTCGCGCCTGCGGCTGCTGCGGCAGCTCACCCGCGCGGGCCACGCCATCGGCACGATCGCCAAGCTCGAACTCGAATCCCTGCAGGCGTTGGCGATCGGCATGCCCGCCCCGGAATCGCCTTCACCCGGCGCGGCGCTCGACGCCGTCGTCGTCGGCCGCAGCGCGGCGCATGCGCTCGAGGCAGTGCCCGGTTGCGTACTGCGCGCTGTGCACGACGATCTCGGCCGAGCCGAGTCGGCGCCGCGCTTGGAGGGTCGCGTCGGACTGTTGCTGGTGCGGCTGGCATCGCTGCAGCCGGCCGCGGTCGCGCGCGTGCTGGCGCTCGGCAAAGCGCTGCGTGCCGGCGCGATTTTCGTCGTCTATGCCTTCGGCACGGAGGCCAGCGCGCGCTCCCTGCGCGAAGCCGGTGCCACCGTGCGCCGCGAACCGGTGACCGGACGTGAGCTGGCGCAATGGGTGCGCGGCGTGCGTGAGGCGGCGGCGCCGCCACCGCCGGCCGAGGCCGATTGGCAGGTCGCGCCGCGCCGGTTCAGCGACGAGGCACTGGCACAACTCGTCGAGTTGCGATCACCGATAGCCTGCGAGTGCCTGCGGCACATGGCCGAGATCGTCGCCCAGCTCGCCGGGTTCGAGCGCTACAGCCAGGATTGCACCGCGACCGACCCGGCCGACGCCGCGCTGCACCGCCACCTGAGCCACACCGCCGGCGCGGCGCGCTCGATGTTCGAGCAGGCGTTGCAACGCGTGGTCAACGACGAACGGATGGAGCTTCGCGATGAACCGATCCGCTGACGATTCACCGGACTGGCTGCGTGCCGCGCGCGAACATTGGCAGTGGCGCGGAAAAGGCCGGCCGCCCTTCGCTGCGGTGGCGGGGCCTGAGCAGTTCTCGGTCTGGGACTACCCCCGCCCGCCGACCCTCGCGCCCGAGACGCGCGAGGTCGTGATCCGCTGGGGCGATGTGGAAGTGGCACGCACGCACCGCGCGATCCGCGTGCTCGAGACCTCGCATCCGCCGAGCTTCTACCTGCCGTGGGACGACGTCGCCCGGCACTTTCTGCAGCCCGCTGCCGGCAGTTCGTTCTGCGAATGGAAGGGACCGGCGCGCTACTGGACGCTGGTCGACGGCGAACGTCGACTCGCACGCGTTGCATGGAGCTACCCGCAGCCGTTGGCCGGCGCCGGGGCGCTGGCGAACTGCGTCGCCTTCTACCCGCAGGATCTGAATTGCAGCGTCGACGGTGCGAGCGTGCAGCCGCAGCCCGGCGGCTTCTACGGCGGCTGGATCACGCCGGAGCTGGCCGGGCCGTTCAAGGGCGAGGCGGGGAGCGAAGGCTGGTGAGTTGTGCTGCCCGGCGTGCCTCGCGAATCGCGTGGCGTCCGGGTCCGCGCCCGCGGCAGACCCGCACACCGGCCTCGACCGTCTCGCGCAGTTGGCCACCGTCGCGAGCGCTGCGCATTCGGCTCAGTGCAAAGTCGCCAGAAACGCTGCGATGTCGCGCGCGTCCTGCTCGTTCACCTGCATCGCCGGCATCGTCGTTTCGGCGTCGATGCTGCGCGGGTCGCGGAGCCAGCGCACCATCTGCTCGGGTGTGTTCGGCACCGCACCGGCGATCAGGCCGCGGCCGGCGATGCCCGCGAGCGGCGGGCCGACGTTGACGTCGGAGCCGGTGACGCCCGGCACGTTGTGACACGCATTGCACGCGTACTGCGTAATCGCTGCGCGACCCCGATCGATGCTCGGATCGCGCAGCACCGTCGCGCTGGTCGGCACGGCGCATTGCGCCGCCGCGCCGGACTCGGCCAGCCCGCGAAACTCCGTGGCGGTCAACGCCGGCAGGCGCTGCATGAAAGCCACCAGCGCCCACAGGTCGGCGTCGGGCAGGCGGTGTTGCCAGGCCGGCATGCCGCTCATCTTGATGCCGTTGCGGGTGATCCAGTAGAGCTCGCTCGGGCGCCACTTCGCGCTCGCGTCGACCAGCGGGCCGGGCAGTGGCTGCATGCTGCGGCCGATCTCGGCCTGCGCCATACCCGGGCCGCCGTGGCACTGCACGCACTTGTCGACATAGCAGGCGGCGCCGCGCGAGACCATCGCCGGTGTGTCGAGCGCCGGGGCGTCGATGGCGGACGCGCGCAACTTCACCGACTGGTGCATGGTTTTCTCCAGCACCGAGTAGACCGGCTGGGTGTGCTGCACGTTGGCCGAAATGTCATACCAGCCGCTCCACACGAAGGCCAGCGCACCGAGCGCCGAGGTCAGCAGGAACGCCGCGAGCGCGCCGACGATGCGCGTCACGATGCGGTGCCCGCCAAGCCGGCAACGTTGCCTTGTCCGACACGCGGCTGCGCGTCCGGACGACCGGGTCGGGCATCAAAGTTCACTACAGCCCTTCGTCAACGATTCAGAAAGCGCTCGCGCCGCACACGAACCGATGCTACGCAACTTTGCAACCTAGTCGCCGAAGCGGTTCGCATGACCCGCTGCCGGCAACGCGCGCGCGCGATGCTGACCGCGACCTGCGCTGCGTTGACGGCGGCGTGCGGCGCTTCGTCGACCGGAGCCGACGCCGTCGCCGCCGCGAACCCGACGCAGGTCGAGCACGGCCGCCAGTTGCTCGAGCGCTATCACTGCGGCACCTGCCACGCGATTCCCGGCGTGGCGGCGTCGCAGGGGCGGTTCGCGGCGTCGCTCGATGGCTACGGCAAGCGCAGCTACATCGCCGGTCGGGTGGCGAACGAGCCGGCCGCGCTGGCACGCTGGATCGTCGACCCGGCCTCGATCGTGCAGGGCACACTGATGCCGAGCATGGGTGTCGCGCCCGCTGACGCGCGCGACATGGCAGCCTACCTCGGGCAGCTGCGGTGAACGCGGTGCTCGCGCCGGCCGGCCCGGTGGCGCAGACCATCGCCGAGATGGCCTGGGTGCTCATCGTGGGCGCGGGCTTGGTGTTCGGCCTCGTGATGGCGGCGCTGATGTGGGCGCTCGGGCGTCGGCGCGGCGCGACCTCGGCCAGCACCGATCGCGCGGCAGCGACCGATGACGATCGCGCGGCGGCGCGCTGGTGGATCGTTGGCGCTGGCTTCGTGCTGCCATTGCTCGTGCTCTCGGCGCTGCTCGTCTACACGGTCTGGCGCACGAACGAGCTCACGCCGGCGCGTGCGCCGCAGGAGCCGATCGTCAGCGTCATCGCGCACCTGTGGTGGTGGGAGGTTCGCTACCGCGAGCCGGCGCGCGGCATCGACGTCGTGCTCGCCAACGAGATCCATCTGCCGGTGGGCAGGGCCGTCACGCTCGGCCTGACCAGCGCCGACGTGATCCACAGCTTCTGGGTGCCGGCGCTGGCCGGCAAGATCGACATGCTGCCGGGCCGCGTTCACCAACTGCGCGTGCAGGCCGATCGGCCCGGCGTCTACCGCGGCCAGTGCGCCGAGTTCTGCGGCGAGCAACATGCGCGCATGGCGCTGCATGTCGTCGCGCAGACGCCCGACGAGTTCGAGCGCTGGCTGCAGGCGCAGAACCGCTCCGCCGAAGCGCCGCGCGACGCGCTCGCACAGCGCGGCGCGCAGGTGTTCGCCGAGCAGCGCTGCACCGCCTGCCACACGGTGCGCGGGCTCGGGCCGGTGGCGTCGATCGGGCCCGACCTCACCCACGTCGGCAGCCGCCTGCACTTGGCTGCCGGCACCTTGCCGATGAGTGTGGCCGCGCTGCGCGCCTGGATCGCGCACCCGCAAGCGGCCAAACCCGGCGCGCGCATGCCGTCGTACGACCGGCTCGACGATGCATCGCTGGGCGCGCTCGCCGCCTTCCTGGAGCAGCTGAAATGAGGCTGCCATGACGCCCGACCCGCCGCGCAGCGACGCGCCTTCAGACGACCCGCCGCGCCCCGGTGCGCTCCCGAACCGCCTGCCGCGCCCGGAAGGCGAACTCGCGGCGCTGGAGCGTGCGTGGGCGCCGCCGAAAGGCTGGCGCGTGCTCTCGGCCGTCAACAACACGCACGTCGGCCTGTTCTACATCGGCATCTCGCTGCTGTTCTTCGTGCTAGGAGTCTGGGCGGCAGAGGGGAAGTCCCTGACTGCTGATGGCACGGGATGTGCGTTGATGAGGCATGGCCGCGAACTACCTTCCCTACGAACCCGATCAGATGCTGCTGCTTCCCGAGTCGTTGCAGGAATGGCTGC
>JANXVK010000480.1 GCA_025351675.1 Rhizobacter sp. | reverse complement strand
GCTCGTCATCCACGCGCGCTCTTCGGGCAGGAAGCCGCTGTTCTTCTGGTTGCCCTTCCAGTTCTTCAGGTCGATTTCCTTGTGGGCGATGTTGATGTCGCCGACCAGGATCAGCTCGCGCTCGGCCGTCAACGCCTTCAGATGCGGTGCCATCAGCGCGAGAAAGCGGAACTTCGCCGCTTGGCGCAGCTCGCCGCTGGAGCCGCTCGGAAAGTAGCAGCTGATGATGCTCAGCTTGCGCTTTGGGGTGTCGAACCGCGCCTCGACATAGCGGCCTTCGGCATCGAACTCGGGGTCGCCGATGCCCAGGATCATCCGGCTCGGCGCCTTGCGCGAGTACAGGCCGACGCCCGAGTAGCCCTTCTTGTCGGCGTAGTGAAAATGCCCGGTCATGCCGGCCACCGTGTCGAATCTGCCGACCACGGTGTCGGCCTGGGCCTTCACCTCCTGCACCCCCATACAATCGGCGGCTACGCCTTCGGCCCAAGCCTCGAAGCCCTTGGTGGCGGCCGAGCGGATGCCGTTGAGATTGAGCGAAACAAGACGAAACACGACAGGACTTTCGGATGAGCACGACCGCGACCGACGATGCACTCGCCCAGGACTTCGTCAAGTTCGCGGTCGAGGCCGGCGTGTTGCGCTTCGGTGAATTCAGAACCAAGGCCGGCCGGCTCTCGCCGTACTTCTTCAACTCGGCCCTGTTCGACGATGGCGCCAAGCTGGCGCGCCTCGCGGAATTCTATGCGCGCCGCCTGCTCGCCTCGGGCTGCGAATTCGACATGCTGTTCGGCCCCGCGTACAAGGGCATCACACTGGCGGCGGCCTCGGCCATGGCGCTTGCCGGCCTCGGCCGCAACGTCCCGTTCGCGTTCAATCGCAAGGAGGCCAAGGCCCACGGCGAAGGCGGCACGCTGGTCGGGGCGCCGATCGCGGGCCGGGTCGTGATCGTCGACGACGTGATCACCGACGGCGCTTCGAAACGCGAATCGGTCGACCTGTTGCGCGTGGCCGGCGGCGAGCCGGCGGCGGTGCTGATTGCGCTCGACCGCATGGAGCGCGGTGGCAGCGATGACAAGCTCTCTGCCCGGTCGGCCGTTGAAGACTTCGAGCAGGATTACGGATTGCCGGTGATCTCGGTGGCCACGCTCGACGATCTGCTCAAGTATTTGGAATCGAATGCCGATGCTGCGTTGGGCACTCACTTCACGCGTGTTGTCGTCTATCGTGAACGTTACGGAGTCTGAATGAGGACGATTCGATTCACTGCCGGGTTCGCGGGCGCCGCCACGTTCGCGGTCGTCTTGTGCGCGGGAGCGCCTGCCTGGGGCCAGCCGGCCCCGGCGGGGCGCGCAATTTACACCTGCACCGATGGCGCCGGCAAGAAGCAGACCTCGGACCGGCTGATCGCCGCATGCATCGGGCGCGAACAACGCATCCTCAACGCCGATGGCTCGCTGAACCGCGTCGTCGCGCCTGCGCTGACCGCCGACGAGAGCGCGCAGGCGGATGCACGCGAGCGCGAGGCGACCGCCGCGCGCGAAGCCGCGCGGCGCGACCGCAACCTGATGGCGCGGTTCCCCAACGAAGCGGCGCACCGCAAGGCCCGTGACGCCGCGCTCGACCATGTGAACAAGTCGCTGCACCTGTCGGAGGCGCGCCTCGTGACTCTGGCAAGCGAGCGCAAGCCGCTGCTGGCCGAAGCCGAGTTCTACGCCGGCAAACGGGTACCGGCTCAGCTCAAGGCCCAGATCGAAGCCAACGACGCGTCGGCCGACGCGCTGCGCTCGCTGGTGCAGAACCAGCAGCTCGAAGCGGCGCGCATCGACAAGACCTTCGATGCCGAGCTCGAGCGACTCAAGCAACTCTGGGCCGGCGCGCCGGCCGGTTCTTCGGGCGCGGCGCAGGCCGCGGTGTCCAAGCCGGCATCGGTGCCGCGGAAATAGGGCTCAGCCGGCGAGCCTGCGCTTCAGCAGTTCATTGACCTGGGCCGGGTTGCCCTTGCCCCGGGTCGCCTTCATCGCCTGACCGACGAGCGCGTTGAACGCCTTCTCCTTGCCGGCGCGGAACTCGTCGACCGACTTGGCGTTGGCGGCGAGCACGTCGTCGATGATGCGTTCGAGCTCGCCCGCATCGCTCATCTGCTTCAGGCCTCTGGACGCGATCAGCGCGTCGACATCGTCACCCTCGCCGGTCCACAGCGCGTCGAAGACCTGCTTCGCGCCGTTGTTCGAAATCGTGCCGTCGGCGATGCGCGCGATCATCGCGGCGAGTGCAAGCGCGCCGACCGGGCTCGCGCCGATCGACAGGTCTTGTGCATTGAGCCGGCGGGAGAGCTCGCCCATCAGCCAGTTGGCGACCAGCTTCGGCTGGCCGCTCGCCTGCGCGGCAGTCTCGAAGAACGCCGAAAAGTCCTTGCTCTGCGTCATCAGCGTCGCGTCGTACGCCGGCAGCGCGTAGTCGCGCTCGAAGCGCGCGGCCATCAGGCGCGGGAACTCGGGCATCCCGGCGCGCACGCGCTCGATCCACTCGGCCGCGATCACCAGCGGCGGCAGGTCGGGGTCGGGGAAGTAGCGGTAGTCGTGCGCGTCTTCCTTGCTGCGCATCGCGCGCGTTTCGCCGCTGTCGGGGTCGAACAGCACGGTCGCCTGCTGCACCGCGCCGCCGTCTTCGAGCAGGTCGATCTGCCACTGCACTTCGTAGTCGATCGCCTGCTGCATGAACTTGAAGCTGTTCAGGTTCTTGATCTCGCGCCGCGTGCCGTAGGGCGCGCCGGGTCGGCGAACCGATACGTTCGCATCGCAGCGGAACGAACCTTCCTGCATGTTGCCGTCGCAGATGCCGATCCAGGTGACGATCTGGTGCAAGGTCTTCGCGTATTCGACCGCCTCGCGGCTGCTGCGCATGTCGGGCTCGGTGACGATCTCGAGCAGCGGCGTGCCGGCATGGTTCAGGTCGATGCCGGTCTGGCCCTGGTAGTCCTCGTGCAGCGACTTGCCGGCGTCTTCTTCGAGGTGCGCGCGGGTCAGGTTGACCTTGTGCTTCGCGTCGCCGACGAAGAACTCGACCACGCCGCCCTGCACCACCGGCGTCTCGTACTGGCTGATCTGGTAGCCCTTGGGCAGGTCGGGATAGAAATAGTTCTTGCGCGCGAAGATCGACACCGGCGCCACCAGCGCGCTCACGGCCAGGCCGAACCGGATCGCCCGCTCGACCGCGC
>JANXVK010000477.1 GCA_025351675.1 Rhizobacter sp. | reverse complement strand
GCCGGCGACGTGTCGGCCTTCGTGCCGACCAACGTGATCTCGATCACCGACGGCCAGATCTTCCTGGAAACCTCGCTGTTCAACGCCGGCATCCGCCCGGCGATCAATGCCGGTATCTCGGTGTCGCGCGTCGGTTCTTCGGCGCAGACCAAGATCATCAAGGGCCAGTCGGGTGGTATCCGTACCGACCTGGCGCAGTACCGCGAGCTGGCGGCGTTCGCCCAGTTCGCCTCCGACCTCGACGAAGCCACCCGCAAGCAGCTCGACCGTGGCGCGCGCGTCACCGAACTGCTGAAGCAGAACCAGTACTCGCCGCAGTCGATCAGCCTGATGGGCGCGACGCTGTTCGCGGTCAACAAGGGCTTCATGGACGACATCGACGTGAAGAAGATCCTCGCGTTCGAACACGGCCTGCACACGCACCTGAAGACCAGCCACGCGCCGATGCTGAAGAAGATCGAGGACACGAAGGCGCTCGACAAGGATGCCGAGGTCGAACTGTCGGGCGCCATCACCGCGTTCAAGAAGTCTTTCGCTTGATCATGTTGAACGCGCAAGGAGCGTTCCGGATCCGGGTTTCCCGGTCCGGAACACGGCCCCCTCGGGGGGTAGCGAGCGCAGTGAGCTTGGGGGCAAGTCAATAATGGCAGCAGGCAAAGAGATACGCGGCAAGATCAAGAGCTTCGAGAACACGAAGAAGATCACCAAGGCCATGGAAATGGTCTCGGTCGCAAAGATGCGCAAGGCGCAGGAGCGCATGCGCGCTGCGCGCCCGTACGCCGAGAAGATCCGCAGCTTGGCGGCCAATCTCGCGACCGCCACGCCCGAGTACAAGCACCCGTTCATGGTCAGGAACGAGTCGGCCAAGACGACCGGCATGATCCTCGTGACCACCGACAAGGGCTTGTGCGGCGGTCTCAACACCAACGTGTTGCGGGCCGTGACGAACAAGTTCAAGGAACTCGAAGCGTCGGGCCAGAAGATCGAGGCGGTTGCGATCGGCAACAAGGGCTACGGCTTTTTGAACCGGATCGGCGCGCGCGTCATCTCGCACGCGACCCAACTCGGCGACAAGCCGACGCTCGAGAAGCTGATCGGCCCGGTCAAGGTGCTGTTCGATGCGTATGCCGAAGGCAAGCTGTCGGCCGTGTACCTGAGCTACACGAAGTTCATCAACACGATCAAGCAGGAGCCGGTGGTCGTGCAACTGCTGCCGCTGTCGGCCGAGAGCCTCGCCGCCGACAAGAACGCAGATGGCCAGACCCACGGCTGGGACTACATCTACGAGCCCGACGCGGCGACCGTGATCGACGAACTGCTGCTGCGCTACACCGAGGCGCTGGTGTTCCAGGCACTCGCCGAGAACATGGCCTCGGAGCACTCGGCGCGCATGGTGGCGATGAAGGCGGCCACCGACAACGCGGGCAACCTGATCGGCGAATTGAAGCTGATCTACAACCGCACGCGCCAAGCGGCGATCACCAAAGAACTTTCTGAAATCGTCGCCGGTGCGGCTGCGGTTTGAGAACCCAGTATTGAGTCAAAGGAAAAATCATGGCTGACGGCAAAATTGTTCAGTGCATCGGCGCGGTGGTGGACGTCGAGTTCCCCCGCAACGCCATGCCCAAGGTGTACGACGCGCTGACGATGGAGGGCGGCGAGTTGACGCTCGAAGTCCAGCAGTTGCTCGGTGATGGCGTGGTGCGCACGATTGCACTCGGCTCGTCCGACGGCCTGCGCCGCGGCCTGATGGTTTCGAACACCGGCAAGCCGATCATGGTGCCGGTCGGTCGCGCGACGCTCGGCCGCATCATGGACGTGCTCGGTCGCCCGATCGACGAGCGCGGCCCGGTCGCGCAGGACCTGACCATGTCGATCCACCGCAAGCCGCCGGTGTACGACGAGCTGAGCCCGTCGCAGGACCTGCTCGAAACCGGCATCAAGGTGATCGATTTGATCTGCCCGTTCGCCAAGGGTGGCAAGGTCGGCCTGTTCGGCGGCGCCGGTGTCGGCAAGACCGTGAACATGATGGAGCTGATCAACAACATCGCGAAGGCCCACAGCGGCCTGTCGGTGTTCGCCGGCGTCGGCGAGCGCACCCGCGAGGGCAACGACTTCTATCACGAGATGGCCGACTCCGGCGTCGTGAACCTCGAGAAGCTCGAGGACTCGAAGGTCGCGATGGTCTACGGCCAGATGAACGAGCCGCCGGGCAACCGCCTGCGCGTGGCGCTGACCGGCCTGACGATCGCCGAGTCGTTCCGCGACGAAGGCAAGGATGTTCTGTTCTTCGTCGACAACATCTACCGCTACACCTTGGCCGGCACCGAAGTCTCGGCACTGCTGGGCCGGATGCCGTCGGCGGTGGGTTATCAGCCGACGCTGGCCGAAGAAATGGGCCGTTTGCAAGAGCGCATCACGTCGACCAAGGTCGGCTCGATCACGTCGATCCAGGCCGTCTACGTTCCCGCCGATGACCTGACCGACCCGTCGCCCGCGACGACCTTCGCGCACCTGGACTCGACCGTCGTGCTGTCGCGCGACATCGCCTCGCTCGGCATCTACCCGGCGGTCGACCCGCTCGACTCGACATCGCGTCAGCTCGACCCGAACGTCGTCGGCGAAGACCACTACAACACCGCCCGCGCGGTGCAGGGCACGCTGCAGCGTTACAAGGAGCTGCGCGACATCATCGCCGTGCTCGGCATGGACGAGCTCTCGCCCGAAGACAAGCTGGCCGTGGCGCGCGCGCGCAAGATCCAGCGCTTCCTGTCGCAGCCCTTCCACGTCGCCGAGGTCTTCACGGGCTCGCCGGGCAAGTACGTGCCGCTGAAGGAGACCATCCGCGGCTTCAAGATGATCGTGGCCGGCGAGTGCGATTCGC
>JANXVK010000464.1 GCA_025351675.1 Rhizobacter sp. | reverse complement strand
CGCGAAGCAGCGTCCGCCGGGTCGCGCGCTGCTCGGCCTCGCTGCCCGACTGCAGCTGCACCTTCGCGATCTCGAGATACCAGTCGCAGTACTCGTCCCAGACGAAGGAATAGATCGCCTGCGAGACGGCGTCGAGCCGGTATTCGGTGAAGCCCGCCTCGACCGCGGCCTCGACCCGCTGCAGCTCGCCGGTGATCCAGCGGTCGGCGTGCGAGAACACGAGCCAGCGGTGAAAGGGCTGCCCCGGCGCGCATTCGGCCTTGGTGTGCTCGGCCAGGCCGCAGTCCTTGCCCTCGCAGTTCATCAGCACGAAACGGGTCGCGTTCCAGAGCTTGTTGCAGAAGTTGCGGTAGCCCTCGCAGCGCTTGGAGTCGAAGTTGACGTTGCGGCCCAGGCTCGCGAGCGAGCAGAAGGTGAAGCGCAGCGCGTCGGCGCCGAAGCCGGGGATGCCGTTCGGGAACTCGGCGGCCGTGTCCTTTCGAACGCGTGGCGCAGTCTCGGGACGGCGCAGGCCGGTCGAGCGCTTCTCGAGCAGCGGCTCGAGCGCGATGCCGTCGATCAGGTCCACCGGATCGAGCACGTTGCCTTCCGACTTGCTCATGCGCTTGCCGTTCGCGTCGCGCACCAGGCCGTGGATGTAGACGTCGCGGAAGGGCACGCGGCCGGTGAACTGCAGCGTCATCATGATCATCCGGGCAACCCAGAAGAAGATGATGTCGTGGCCGGTCACGAGCACCGACGACGGCAGGAACAGGTCCATCGCCTTTGTCTGCTCGGGCCAGCCGAGGGTCGAGAACGGCACCATCGCCGACGAGTACCAGGTGTCGAGCACGTCTTCGTCGCGCCGGAGCGCGCCGGTGTAGCCCGCCGTCGTCGCCTTCGCACGCGCCTCGTCTTCGCTCCGGCCGACAAAGATCTCGCCGCCCGTGCCGTACCACGCCGGGATCTGGTGGCCCCACCAGAGCTGGCGTGAGATGCACCAGTCCTGGATGTTCTTCATCCACTGGTCGTAGGTGTTGACCCAGTTCTCGGGCACGAATTTGACTTCGCCGGAAGCGACCGCGTCGATCGCCTTCTGCGCGATGCTTTTTCCGTCGGGTGCCGCTTTGCTGACCGCCATGAACCACTGTTCGGTCAGCATCGGCTCGATCACCGCGCCGGTGCGCGCACAGCGCGGCACCATCAGCTTGTGCTTCCTGGTCTCGACCAGAAAGCCCTGCACATCCAGATCGGCGACCACCTTCTTGCGCGCGACGAAGCGATCGAGCCCGCGATACGCCTCGGGGGCGTTGTCGTTGATCTTCGCGTCGAGGGTCAGCACGCCGATGATCGGCAGGTTGTGACGCTGGCCGACCGCGTAGTCGTTCGCGTCGTGCGCCGGCGTGACCTTGACCACGCCCGTGCCGAACTCGCGGTCGACGTAGTTGTCGGCGATCACCGGAATCTCGCGATCACACAGCGGCAGGCGCACCGTCTTGCCGATCAGCGCCGTGTAGCGCTCGTCTTCGGGGTGCACCATCACGGCCACGTCGCCCAGCATCGTCTCGGGCCGCGTCGTCGCGACCGTGATCGAGCCGCTGCCATCCACCAGCGGGTAGCGAATCATCCACAGGAAGCCGTCTTCTTCCTCGCTCTCGACCTCGAGGTCGGAGACCGCCGACTTCAGCACCGGGTCCCAGCTCACCAGGCGCTTGCCGCGGTAGATCAGGCCCTGCTCGTGCAGCTTCACGAAGGTGTCGGTGACGATGGTCGAGCGCGTCTCGTCCATCGTGAAATATTCATGCGACCAGTCGACGCTCGCGCCCATGCGGCGCATCTGGTTCGTGATGATCGAGCCCGACTCTTCCTTCCACTCCCAGACCTTGGCGACGAAGTTCTTGCGGCCGAGCTCGTGGCGGCTGATCTTCTTTTGTTCCAGTTGCCGCTCGACGACGATCTGCGTCGCGATGCCCGCGTGGTCGGTGCCCGGCACCCACAGTGTGTTGTCGCCGCGCATCCGGTGGTAGCGCGTCAGCGAGTCCATGATGGTCTGGTTGAACGCGTGCCCCATGTGCAGCGTGCCGGTCACGTTCGGTGGCGGTAGCTGGATGCTGAACGATGGCTTGCTCGCATCGAGCGTTGGCGCATAAACGCCGCTCTTCTCCCAGAGCGTTGCCCAGCGGGCCTCTATGGCTTGCGGTTCAAAGGATTTGGCGAGTTCGGTCATGGTGACGGAATTGTATTGGGCACACTCGGTCGCGGGCATCGAGCCCGCTCCCTCGCCGACCGCTGCGCTGGTCGATCCCCGTGTACGGGGCTCCTCGCCCTTCGCTTCGCTCTCTACATCAGCAGGTGCTCGCCCGCGTTGTCGCCGCCAAGGATGACGTAGTTGACCTTGCGAATATCAACCAGCTTGGTGCCGCCAGCGTACGAAATCGAGCTCTGCACGTCTTCGCGCATCTCGCGCAGCGTGTTTGCCAGCTTGCCCTTGATCGGCTCGAGGATGCGCTTGCCCTCAACGTGCTTGTACTCGCCCTTGTTGAAGTCGCTGGCCGAGCCGTAGTACTCCTTGAAGAGCTTGCCGTCGACCTCGACGGTCGCGCCGGGCGATTCTTCATGCCCCGCGAACAGCGAGCCGATCATCACCATCGAGGCGCCGAAGCGGATGCTCTTCGCGATGTCGCCGTGGTCGCGGATGCCGCCGTCGGCAATGATCGGCTTGGTGGCGACCCGGGCGCACCACTTCAGCGCCGAGAGCTGCCAGCCGCCCGTGCCGAAACCGGTCTTCAGCTTCGTGATGCAGACCTTGCCGGGGCCGACGCCGACCTTGGTCGCATCGGCGCCCCAGTTTTCGAGATCGATGACCGCTTCGGGCGTGGCGACGTTGCCGGCGATCACGAAGCTGCTCGGCAGCTTCTTCTTGATGTACTCGATCATCTTCTGCACGCTGTCGGCGTGGCCGTGCGCGATGTCGATCGTGATGTAGTCGGCGCCGACGCCATCGGCGGCGAGCTGGTCGATCACGGCGTAGTCGGGCGGCTTCACGCCCGAGCTCAGCGAAACGATCAGGCCCTTGTCGCGCATCCGGCGCGCATAGGCGACGTTGTCGACGTCAAAACGATGCATCACGTAGAAGTAGCCGTTCGCAGCCAGCCATTCGGTGATCGGCTCGTCGACGACCGTCTTCATGTTCGCCGGCACGACCGGCAGCGCGAACTTGTGCGCGCCGAACTGGATCGACGTGTCGCATTCGGAGCGGCTTTCGACGCGGCATTTGCGCGGTAGCAGCAGCACGTTGTCGTAGTCGAAGATTTCCATATCTCGTTCCGCCAATAAAAAACCGGGCGCCAAAAACGTGGGCCCGGTAGTCGATTCTACGCGGCCCCTAAACTGCGTTCTTCCACAAGACCCCTGGACTGCCACGTGCTCGATCCCACCACCAAACGCCTGCTGCCTTGGGTGGTCGCGATCGCGTTCTTCATGCAGACGCTCGACGGCACGATCCTCATCACCGCGCTGCCGACGATGCGAAAGACCTCGGTGAAAGCCCGCTGCGCATGCAGTCGATCGTGATCGCCTACCTGCTGACGGTGGCCCTCTTCATCCCGGCCTCGGGCTGGCTCACCGACCGCTTCGGCACACAGCGCACGTTCATCGCGGCGATCGTGCTGTTCAGCCTCGGCTCGCTGTTGTGCGCGCTTTCGCCGACCCTGCCTTGGCTGGTCGCGGCGCGGGTGGTGCAGGGCATCGGTGGCGCGCTGCTGCTGCCTGTCGGGCGGCTCACGATCCTGCGCGCCTACCCGCGCAGCGAGTTGCTGAAGGTGCTGAGTTTCGTCACGATCCCCGGCCTCGTCGGTCCACTGGTCGGCCCGCCGCTGGGCGGCTGGATCGTCGAGGTCGCGACCTGGCACTGGGTGTTCCTGATCAACCTGCCGGTCGGCCTCGTCGGCGTGTTCGCGGCGCTGCGCTACATGCCGGATTTGCGCGGCGCGCTCGGCCAGAAGTTCGACTGGACCGGCTTCGTGCTGTTCTCGCTCGGCCTGGTCGCCGTGACGCTCGGGCTGCAGGGCTTGGGCGAGCACTCGATCAGCGCGCCGGTCTCGATCCTGCTCGTCATCGGCGGCCTCGCGGCGATGGCCGCCTACTGGGTGCACGCGGCGCGCGCCGAGAGGCCGTTATTCAGCCTGACCTTGTTCCAGATTCCGACCTTCTCGGTCGGCATCCTCGGCAACCTGTTCGCGCGCTTGGGCAGCGGGGCGATGCCGTTCCTCACGCCGCTGTTCCTGCAGGTCGGCCTCGGCTACTCGCCGAGCGCGGCCGGCCTGACGATGGTGCCGATCGTGCTCGGCGCGATGATGATCAAGTTCGTCGCCGAACGCGTCATCAACCGCTTCGGCTATCGCCGCGTACTCGTGACGAATACGCTGCTGCTCGGCGGCTTCATCGCCGGCTTTTCAATGGTCGATCGCAACACGCCGCACGCCGCGATCCTGGTCTACCTCGCGTTCTTCGGCATCTGCAATTCGATGCAGTTCACCGCAATGAACACGCTCACGCTCGGCGACCTCGACGACGCGCGCGCCAGCGGGGGAAACAGCCTGCTGTCGGTCGTGATGCAGCTGTCGATGAGCCTGGGCGTGGCGGCGGCCGGCGCATTGCTGGCGGCCTTCGCGACCCCGATCTTGATTCCGATCGCGAGCGATGTCGGTTCGAGCGACGTGCTGCACACCTTCCACGCAACCTACCTCTGCATGGGCGCGCTCTCGGCGCTGGCGGCCGGTATCTTCTTTCAGCTCGGACGGCGCGAGGGGCCGACCGGGCCGGCCGCTGTGGTCGACCAGTCCTGAGCGTCGCTCAAGCGTGCGCGTGCGGCGAATCGCGCAACTCGCCCAGCGCCTGCTGCATCACCGACCACGCCCCACTGAGCGCCAGCGCCGCCATGCCGACCGCGACCAGCAGATCGGGCCAGGCCGCGCCGGTGCGGAACACGCCGAGCGCGGCGAACGCCACCGCGACATTGCCGATCGCGTCGTTGCGCGAGCAGATCCAGACCGAGCGCATGTTCGAGTCGCCGTTTCGATAGCGGTAGAGCAGCCATGCGACGAGCACGTTGACGGCGAGCGCGAGCAGCGCGACAGCGCCCATCGTCAGCGCCTGCGGTGGTTCGCCGTGCAGCGCGCTCCACAGCGCGCGACCGAGCACGAAGATGCCGAAGCCGGCCATCGACGCGGCGTTCAGCAGCGAGGCCTTCGCGCGCCAGGCGAGCGCCATCGACAGCACCGCGAGCGAGAGCGCGTAGTTGGCGGCGTCACCGAAGAAATCGATTGCGTCGGCGAGCAGCGAGACCGAACCCGACTGCATGCTGCCGGCGATTTCGACCGCGAACATCGTGGCGTTCAGCACCAGCGCGATCCACAACACCTTGCGGTACGCGGGGTCGGCCGAGGGCGGTGGGGGCGGGCAGCAGTGAGCAGACATGTGTGGCTTTTCGAGGGCGGGGGCCGCGACAGCAGGCTCGTCAATACTATAGGGGCGCGAAATTGAAAGGCCATGATGATGATCGTTGAACTGCCGGAGGCGACGAGCCCGGCTGCGCCGGCGTGAGAGTGCCGCCGCTCGACCGCGGCGTGTGGGCCGCGCTCGCCGCCGCCGCGCTGTTCGGTGCCGGCGCGCCGTTCGCGAAGCTGCTGCTGATCGAGACCAGTCCGTGGCTGCTCGCGGCCATCCTCTACCTCGGCTCGGGCCTCGGCCTCGCCCTGGTGCGTCGCGTGCGGCGCGCCGCGCCGGTGCGGCCCAGCCGTGCCGAGTGGGGCTGGCTCGCCGGC
>JANXVK010000451.1 GCA_025351675.1 Rhizobacter sp. | reverse complement strand
CCCAGTCGTTGAAGTCACCGGCTACGATCAACAGCTCGCTCGCGGGCACCTCGGCCTCGATGAAACGGGCCAGGCGCTCGACTTGGCGCACTCGGCTCGCGTGGATCAACCCGAAGTGCGCCACGATGGCGTGCACCAGCGTGCCGTTCCATTTCACCGGCACGTGCAGCAGGCCACGCTGCTCGAAGCGATGGTCCGACACATCGTGGTGGCCGGCATCGCCGAGCGGCCAGCGCGAGAGCAGCGCGTTGCCATGCTCGCCGTGGGTCGTGGTCGCATTGGTCCGGTATGCAACCTCGTAGCCCTCGGGTGCAAGGTAGTCTGCCTGCGGCATGCGCGGCCAGCCCATGTGCGTGTGCGTGTCGGGGAACTTCTTGGCCTCGGCACGGTTCAGCGAGCGCACCTCTTGGAGGAAGACGAGGTCGGTGTCGAGCGCCTCGATGCCGAGCACGAGGTTGTGGATCTCGAGCCGCTTGCGCGGGCCGACGCCGCGCACGCCCTTGTGGATGTTGTAGGTGGCCACGCGCAGCACGTGGCTGGGGTGCTGTGTGCCGTGCAGGTGGGGGGCCGTGGGCGGGCGTGTGGCCATGGTCGTCGGCATCAAGCGAAGCGCGGCAGTTGCAGGATGGCTTCGGCGTTCGACGGCGAGAAGCACTTGTCGGCCGCGTCTCTCCAGGGCAGCCAGACCAGCGCGGTGTGCTCGCGCGAGCTGAGCGTTACGGCCGTGCCGCGCGGCACGCGCAGGCCGAAGACGTGTTCGGTGTTGTGCGTCACGCCGGGAGCATAGCGGTGCCGCCAAACCGGATAGATTTCGTAGACATTGCGCAGCTGCCAGTCGCGCAGGTTCGCGAGTGGCAGCTCGGGCAAGCCGATCACGATGCCGGTTTCCTCGAACACCTCACGCTGCGCGGTGATCGCATTCGGCTCATCGAGCGCGTCCTTCGAGCCGGTGACACTCTGCCAGAAGCCGGGTTGGTCGGCGCGCTCGATCAACAGCACCTCGAGCTCGCCGGTGTGGATCACGACGAGGACGGATTCGGGGATCTTTGGCGGGCGAGTTGTCACGGAAAGGTCACTTGTTCGCCCAAGAAAAAGGGCGCGATGGAATCGCGCCCTTTCTGATTCTGCATCAGTCCACTTGCGCTCGCATCACGCGCCCGCGCCCTGCACATTGCGCAGCCTGATATGCAACTCCCGCAACTGCTTCTCGTCGACCGCGCTCGGCGCGTTCGTCAGCAGGTCTTGCGCGCGCTGCGTCTTCGGGAACGCGATCACGTCGCGCAGCGATTCGGCGCCGGTCATCAGCATCACGAAGCGGTCGAGGCCGATCGCGATGCCGCCGTGTGGCGGGGCGCCGTACTGCAGCGCGTCGAGCAGAAAGCCGAACTTGAGCTGCGCCTCTTCGGCGTCGATCTTCAAGGCCCGGAAAACTTTGCTCTGCACTTCCTCGCGGTGGATACGCACCGAGCCGCCGCCGAGTTCGATACCGTTGAGCACCACGTCGTAGGCCTTCGAGATCGCCGCACCAGGATTGGTCTCGAGCAGGTCTTCGTGACCATCCTTCGGCGACGTGAACGGGTGATGCACCGCGCTCCAGCGCTGGCCGCCTTCGTCGTACTCGAACATCGGAAAGTCGACCACCCACAGCGGCTCCCATGCGCCCTGCGCGAGCTTGCGCGCCTTGCCGAAATCGCTGTGGCCGACCTTCACCCGCAGCGCACCGATCGCATCGTTGACAACCTTGGCCTTGTCAGCGCCAAAGAACAGCAGGTCGCCGTCTTTCGCCTCCGTGCGTTTCAGGATCTCGGCGAGTGCCGCGTCGTGCAGGTTCTTCACGACCGGCGATTGCAGCCCTTCGCGGCCCTTGGCCACGTCGTTGACCTTGATCCAGGCCAGGCCCTTCGCGCCGTAGATCTTGACGAACTCGGTGTACGCGTCGATCTCGCTGCGGCTCATCTCGGCGCCGCCGGGCACGCGCAGCGCGACGACACGGCCGCCGTCCATCAGCGCCGGGCCCGAGAAGACCTTGAAGTCGACATCTTTCATCACGTCGGTGAGTTCGGTGAACTCCATCTTGACGCGCAGATCCGGCTTGTCGGAGCCGAATCGGCGCATCGCCTCAAGGTACTTCATCACCGGGAACGGCGGCAGTTCGACACCGATCGCATGGTGGAAGGTGCTGCGGATCATGCCCTCGAACATCGTGCGGATCTCTTCCTCGGTGAGGAACGAGGTCTCGATGTCGATCTGCGTGAATTCGGGCTGG
>JANXVK010000445.1 GCA_025351675.1 Rhizobacter sp. | reverse complement strand
CGGTGGCGGCGTCGGTCGCGGTCAGCGCACCGCTGCCCTCGCCACGCTTGCCGTCGTTCATCCACATCTCGTCGACCACGAAGGCGGCCGCGTGCAGCGCTTTCGCACCGACGGCTTCACGCACCTGCCGCCGATGCGCGTGCTCGGCGAGATGTGGATGAACGACGGCAAGCGTGGCGAGGGCAGCGGTGCGCTGACCGCGACCGACGCCGCCACCGCCGCCGGCCACGTGCTCGGCGCCGAGCTGCGCGCCTGCGGCGTCGACTTCAGCTTCACGCCGGTGCTCGACCTCGATCACGGCCCCAGCGGCGTGATCGGCGACCGCGCGTTCCACCGCGATCCGCGCGTCGCCACGCTGCTTGCCAAGAGCCTGATGCATGGTCTGCTGCTGGCCGGCATGCACAACTGCGGCAAGCACTTCCCGGGGCACGGTTTCGTCGCCGCCGACAGCCATGCCGACATCCCCGTCGACAAGCGCAGCCTGAAGGCGATCCTGGCGGACGACGCGAAGCCCTACGAGTGGCTGAGCACGAGCCTCTCCAGCGTGATGCCGGCATACGTGATCTACCCGAAGGTCGACGCATTGCCGGCCGGCTTCTCGGCGCGCTGGCTGAAAGACATCCTGCGCCAGCAGCTTGGATTCAACGGCGCGATCTTCAGCGACGACCTGAGCATGGCCGGCGCGCGCCGCATCGCCGGAGCGGAGGTGACCTACGCCGAGGCGGCCGCCGTCGCGCTCAACGCCGGCTGCGATCTGGTGCTGCTGTGCAACCAGTCGAGCGCCGGCAACCGCGCGATCGACGAACTGCTTGACGGGCTGGCTGACGCGCAGGCGCAAGACCACTGGCAACCCGACCCCGACAGCGAAGCGCGCCGCCAAGGTCTGCTGCCGCAGACCGCGCCGTTCACATGGGACGAGCTGATGCATCTGCCGGCGTACCAGCGCGCACTCGAACGCCTGCCCTGACGCGAGGCGCGGGCATCCGCACGGTGCGCTGCCATGCGCGCATGAAAAAACGCCGCCGGGCGTGAGCCGCGGCGGCGTTGGTGACGAACGCCGCTGGCGTCAGGTCCGCGGCTGTGAGCCCTGCGCGGTCTCGAACGGCAGTTTGATTTGCGACAGGTCCTTGCGGGTCTCGACCAGCACCAGCGGGCCTTCATCGGTGACCGCCGCCGGCTTGCGCTCGCGCGGCACATGCACCGCCGCGGGCTCGGCGGCCATCGCGGCCTGCACCGCGCGGATCTTGTCTGTGTCGGAGTTGACCCATTGCAGGCCGGCCGATTCGGCGACCGCCTGCAGCGAGCCGAGCGGCAGCACGAAGGCGACTGCGGGCGCCGCTGCGACCGGGACCGTCACCGGTGCTGAAACCGGCGCGACCGGCCGAGGTGCCTCGACCGCCACCGCGACAGGGTCCGGCTGCGCCGGCGCCACGACCGGGGTCGACGCGATGTCGCCCTGCAGCGCTTGCGCCGGTTCGGCCACGGACTCGGCCGCGTCGAACGCCTGGGCAGCGAGGGCGCCGCCTTGTGTCAGGCCCTCGTGCTCGGCCGCGGCGATGCCGCTGCCGGCGCCGGCTTCGGCGCCCGTCTCCGGGTTGCGCTCACGGCGATTGCGGTCGCGGCCACGACCGCGGCGGCGGCCTTCGCCGGCCTCGCCGCCTTCGGTGCGCGCTGCGTCGGGAGCGGTTTCGTCATCGGTCGATGCGGCAGCGTCGGTCGGCGCGGCATCGGTGTCAGCCGCATGCTCGGCCGGCACCGCGGCGCCGCCTTCGGCGACCGCGAAGCCGCCCTCTGCGTTCGCCGCGCCGGCTTCGTCGCGGTCACGACCACCACGACCGCCGCGGCGGTTGCGACGGCGGCCGCCTTGGCGTTCGCCTTGCACTTCACCGCCCTCGGGCGTTTCGGCGCCGGGCAGGGTGTCGACGAAAGCTTCCTGTGGAGCGGGTTGCTCCTCACCGGCAACGCCTTCGGCCACCGGGTTCGGGCGACGCGGTTCGCGCTCGGGGCGCGGGCCGCGGCGGCCGTCACCACGTTCACCGCCACGTTCGCCACGGGCTTCGCCGCGGTTCTCGTCGCGCGGCGGGCGCGGGCTGCGCTCTTCGGTGCGGGCTGCGTCCAGCGCGTCGGTGCGCGGCGCTTCGTCACCGGCCGGGCGCTCGGCGTTGCGATCCGGGCGGCGGCCACGGCCTTCGCCTCGGCCCTCGCCACGCGCTTCGGCCGGGCGCTCGCCGCGACCTTCGCCGCCGCGGTTCTCGCCACGCTCGACACGCTCGCCG
>JANXVK010000426.1 GCA_025351675.1 Rhizobacter sp. | reverse complement strand
CAGGGGGTGCGTCGCTCGACGTGCGTGCACGCCGAAGGCTGTTAGCAGCCCGATTGCCAGCAGCAAGATCAAGAAGGAAGACCGGTCGAATGGGTGTTCGCCGAACACGCCGATGAACCACGACAGCAGCGTGGTACCGGCGCCGAACAGGAGCAGCCCAACCCAGTCGAGCGGCCGCCTCGCTGCGCCCCGATAGTCGGGCAGGTGACGTTGAATGAACCACAGGGCGGCCAGCCCCACCGGTACGTTCACGAAGAAGATCACGCGCCAGGGAAGCCAGTGCACGAGCGCGCCGCCCACCGCGGGGCCAAGGAGCGGGCCGATCAGTGCCGGCACGATCACGAAGTTCATCGCCACCAGCAGTTCGGACTTCGCGAAGCTGCGAACCACCAGCAAACGACCCACTGGCACCATCATCGCGGCGCCCAGGCCCTGCAGAATGCGCGCTGCCACCAGCATCGGCACGTTGACCGACAGCCCGCACAGCACCGAGGCCAGCGTGAACGACGCGACCGCTGCGCCGAACACCCGTCTTGTTCCGAATCGGTCCGCCATCCAACCGCTGACGGGGATGAATACCGCCAGGCTCAGCAGGTAGCTCGCAACAACCCCCTTCAGCTCCAGCGGCGCGACCTGCAGGCTTGCCGCCATGGCCGGCACGGCGGTGTTCACGATGGTCGAATCGAGTTGCTCCATGAAAAGCGCGGTGGCCACGATCCACAGCAGGCCACGCCTGGAATCTAGCTCACTCATCGCAGGGGGGCGCCGGGTCGATGCAGCGTCGCTTCTGACGCGGCCCTCACTCGGCGCTTCGCGCCGCACCGGTGAGTCGCTTCGAATTGGCCGGGTCGCGAAACACGAGCGGATGTTCTTTGACCTGCGTGGCGGGGCGCGCCGCGGCACTCGCTTCGGCGCGCTCGACCGCGTCGGTCACCAGGTGATGCAGCGGGCTCTTGACGCATACCGGGTCGGCAGCTGCAGAGTCGTTGGCGAGCATGAAGGCCTGGCAGCGGCAGCCGCCTGAGTCTTGTTCTTTGTACTCGCAGCTCAAGCAGGGCTCCTTCATCCAGCCTGTGCCGCGGTAGCGGTTGAATCCTTCGGAATCGAACCAGATGTCGCGCAGGCTGTGTTCGTTGACGTTGGGGAAGGCCAAGCCCGGGAGCATCTTCGCGGTGTGGCACGGCAGCGCCGTGCCGTCGGGTGCGACGGTCAGAAACATGTTGCCCCAGCCGTTGACACACTTCTTGGCGCGGCCCTCGTGGTAGTCGGGGGCGACGAAGAAGATGCGCATCCGGTCGCCCAGCTTCTCGCGCCATGTGTTGGTCACTGCCTCGGCGTGGCGCAACTGCGCGTGCGTGGGCAGCAGCTGGTCACGGTTCAGGTAGGCCCATGAGTAGTACTGCGTGTTGGCCAGCTCGAGGTACTCGGCACCGAGCTCGGCGGCCATCGCGATGATGCGGTCGATGTGGTCGATGTTCATGCGGTGGATCACGACGTTCATGACCATCGGCCAGCCCTGGTCCTTGATGATCCTGGCCACCCGGCTCTTGAGGTCGAAGGTTTTGGTGTGCGAGAGGAAGTCGTTCATCTCCTGCGTCGAGTCCTGGAATGACAGCTGAACGTGCTCCAGGCCGGCCGCCTTGAGAGCAGCCGCCCGCGCTGCCGTGAGCCCGACACCGGAGGTCAACAGGTTCGTGTAGTAGCCTAGGCTCCGGGCTTCGGCGACGATCGTCTCGAGGTCGTCGCGCACCAGTGGCTCGCCGCCCGACAGACCGAGTTGCACCGCGCCCATTTCGCGACCTTGTCTGAGCACGCGCAACCAGTCGTCGGTGCTCAGCTCGGTCTCTTGGCGTGCGAAGTCGACCGGGTTGTAGCAGAACACGCAGTGCAGCGGGCAACGGTAGGTCAGCTCGGCCAACAGCCACAGCGGGGGGCCGACCAGGGGTGCCGCGGCCTGAAGCGGCGTGTCGATCGCGCTTACTCCCATGTCAACCACCGCTGCTTGGCGGCCAACTCGACAAAGGCCAGCACGTCGGCCTGCAGGCCTTCCAGTGTGTGGGTTGTCTCGATGTCGATCGCGATGGCCTCGACGCTGCGCTCGCCGTCGCAGCGTTTCATGATCTCGCCGGCGCTGCCGTTGAGCTTGACCATGCCTTCGGGGTAGAGCAGAACGTGGCAGTCCTGGACCGGCTCCCACTGCAGGCGAAAACCCGGCGCCACGCGCGGTCGTGTCGCGGCGGTCGGGCTCATGGCGTGTTGACGCCGTAGCGCAGCGCCATGGCGTCGTTCATCGCCCAAAGGATGTCGAGCTTGAACTGCAGCACTTCGAGCGCGCGCTTCTGCAAGGGGCGGGTCGTGAAATGCTCGAGCGTGACCGCCAGCCCCTGCTCGACATCGCGGCGAGCCTGGCTGACCCGGCTGCGAAAGTAGGTCAACCCGCCGGGTTCGATCCAACCGTAGTGTTCGGGCCAAGTGGCCAGACGCTGCTTGTGGATCTCGGGCGCAAAGAGTTCGGTCAGCGAGGAGCACACCGCTTCTTGCCACGGCGCGCGGCGCGCGAAGTTGACGTAGGCATCGACGGCGTAGCGCATCGCCGGAACCACGTGGCGCAGGTCCAGCACCTCGTCGCGTGTCAGGCCCACCGCCTCGGCGAGCCGAAGCCAGGCCTCGATGCCGCCCTCGTCCCTGATGCCGCCGAGTTCGAAGCCGTCGTGGTCGAGAATGCGCTGCACCCAACCGCGGCGGACCCGCGGATCAGGGCAGTTGGACAGCAGGGCCGCGTCCTTGATCGGAATCGCGATCTGGTAGTAGAAACGGTTCGCGACCCAGCCCCGCACCTGCTCGGGCGTGGCGTGGCCGGTGTTGAGCATCACGTTGAACGGGTGGTGGATGTGGTAAGAGCGGCCACGCTCGCGCAGTTGCGCTTCGAACTCCGCATGGGTCCACGCCGCTTCGATGTCGGCAGGCGTGGGACGGCGGTTCGCCTGGATGATGTCTGCGCGCATGGGGTCAGAGGTGAAGTGACATGTTGTCCTCGCAGACCTGGACGCCGGCACGCGTGAGGGCGGCGCGCTCGGCCGAGTCTTCGTCGAGGATCGGGTTCGTGTTGTTGATGTGGATCAGCAGGCGTCGCGTCGCGGGCGGCAGCTTCGCGAGCCACTCGAGCATGCCGCCGTGCCCGGACTGCGGCAGGTGGCCGATCTCGCGCGCCGTCTTGCGGCCGATGCCCATCCGCGGCATTTCATCGTCGGTCCAGAAGGTGCCGTCGACCATCACGGCATCGGCGCCGCTCATCGCATCGAATACCGGCGGGGTGATCTCGCCCAGGCCCGGCGCGTAGAACGCGGTCGCGCCGCTGCGACGGTCGTGAATCGAGATGCCGATGTTGTCGCCCGGAACCGGCTGCTCGCGGTGCGGCGAGTAGGGCGCGGCCTTGCTCGACAACGGCAGCGCGCGGAACTGCAGATCGGCCACGTCGGGCACCTCGAACCAGGCGCCGTCCAGTGCGATTCGGTGGCGCTGCACGCCGCAATAATGTTCCAGCACCCGCAGCACCGGGTTGCCGTGGCTCAGGTCTTCCTCGACCGGGTCGGTGCACCAGAGCGGCAGCTTCGCGGCGCGCTCGCGCAGCATGAACAGGCCAGTGCAATGGTCGATCTGGCCATCCATCAGGATGACGCCGGCGATCGCTGTGTCGCGCAGCGCGCGGCCGGGTTGCAGCGTGCGGTGGCTGCGGATCTGCTCAAGGATGTCGGGCGACGCGTTGAACAGCACACCCTCGGCGCCGTCATCGGGCTGCACGAAGATCGACGACTGGGTGCGCGGCTTGGCGTTGACTTGGCCCGAACGAACGCCGGCGCAGTTGCGGCAATTGCAGTTCCATTGTGGGAACCCGCCGCCGGCGGCCGAACCGAGAACCGTGATGCGCATGGAGGCGCCTCCGTGGAAAGACCCACGCCATGCAAGCGGCGCTTGCGGCGTGGGCGAATCAATCGCTGTGAATCAGCGGTTCGCGATGTACATCGTGATTTCGAAGCCGAAGCGGAAGTCGGTCGCGGTGGGGGTCTGCCATTGCATGGGAAAGTCTCCTGACGGGTGGCGCGGAAACCGGCGGTGTCCGCGGGGACTTCTCGTCCCGCTGCGCAGCTTGCGGCCAGGCGCGCCCTGCGACCAGTGCGCACATCATGATTAAAGGCTCATGATTTTCATGAATCGCCGGCGCCTCGGGCCGCCTCCGGGCGTCTCGCCGCGCCGACCGATACCATCGGCCCGTCATGACCCTCAGACTGAAAATCAACTTCATTGTCGGAGCGCTCACGGTGTTGTTCATCGGCGCACTGTTCTGGCTGCAATTGCGAGCGATGCGCGAATCGGTGCACGAAGAGGTGGTGTCGGCCAACCGGGTCGCGGCGCAGCTGCTCGACCGTGTCGCGTGGCGTTACGAGGCGCAAGGCACGCCGGCGATGCTCGCTTTCTTGCAGGGCATTGGCCGGGTGCGTTCGAACGAGATCTCGCTGCTCGACCTGAACGGGCACGAGCTGTATCGGTCGCCACCTTCTCCTTACAAGGCTGGCCGCGATGCGCCGGCGTGGTTCGACGGCCTGGTGGCGCCAGTGCCTTCGGTGCGGGCCATCGACTTTCCGGACGGCAAGCTGGTTGTGCGTTCCAACGCTTCGCGCGCGATCCTCGACGCCTGGGACGACGGGAAGATCCTCGCCGGCAGCGGGCTGGCACTTCTGCTGTTGGCCAACGTGTTGGTGTTCTGGTTGGTCGGGCGCGCGGTGCGCCCGTTCGGGCAGATCGTGACCGGTCTGAACCAGCTGCAGGCGGGCCGGTTCGACATTCAGTTGCCGCGCCTCGCAGGCCATGAGGCCGCCGCCATCGGCGCGGCCTTCAACCGCATGGTCGGCGAACTGCAAGAGCACATCGAGACGGAACGCCGGGCCGTTCGTGCCGAGCGGCAGCTTGCCGACAGCCGCGAGCTGACGCACTGGATCGATCAGCACGTCGAGCGCGAACGCCACATGATCGCGCGTGAGCTGCACGATGAGCTCGGCCAGTCGGTGACAGCCATGCGCAGCATGGCCCTGGCGATCACGCAACGGATTCACGGGCTGGACGCCCAGGCGGAATCGGCGGCACAGCTGATCGCGGAAGAATCGTCGCGACTGTATGACGCGATGCACGGCATCATCCCGCGCCTGACGCCGCTGGTGCTTGACAACTTCGGTCTGGCCGAGGCGATGAACGATCTGGTGGAACGCCTGCGGCGCAGCCATGCCGATGTGCAGATCGCGCTGGAAATCGAGCTCGGTGAGTGCGCCCTCGACAGCGACGCTGCCTTGGCGCTGTACCGCGCTGCGCAGGAGGGCATCAGCAATGCGCTGCACCACGGTCACGCGCGCACGCTGCACCTGTCGGTGCAAGGCACGGCCACTGCGGTGGCGCTGACGCTGCAGGACGATGGGCGCGGCCTCGCCACAGACTGGTCGCCGCGGGCCGGGCACTACGGGCTGCGCTGGATGACCGAGCGCATTGAGACGATCGGCGGAACACTCGGCATCGAGGCGGCGCAAACGGGTGGTGTGCGCCTGACGGTGCGGCTGCCGCTCGATGCGAGCGCGAAGGTGATCGCCGCATGATTCGCGTGATGCTCGTTGACGACCACGCGCTGGTCCGCATGGGGTTTCGCATGCTGCTGACGAACGCCCAAGTCGACATCGTCTGCGAAGCCGACAGCGGCGAACAGGCCTGCCTGGAGTACCCGCGGGTGCGACCCGACGTCGTGGTGATGGACCTGTCGATGCCCGGCATGGGCGGGCTGGAGGCGGTGCGCCGGCTGCTCGCCCAAGACCCGAAGGTGCGTGTGCTGGCGCTTTCGGCGCACGAAGACACGGCGCACCCGCGACGCGTGCTGCGCGCCGGCGCGCTGGGTTATTTGGCAAAGCGCAGCGCGCCCGATACGCTGATCGCCGCCGTGACCGCCGTGGCTCGCGGCGACCGGTACGTCGACGCCCACACGGCCCAGGCGCTGACGCTGGCGCAGATCGACGGCGATGCCAGCCCGGCCGAGATCCTGAGTGAACGCGAGTTTTCGGTTTTCATCCAGCTCGCGCGCGGCAAGAGCGTGGCGCAAATCGCCGAAAGCCTGAGCCTGGCGCCCAGCACCGTCGGCACCCACCTGTACCACGTCAAGCAGAAGCTCGGTGCGAGCAACCAGTCGGAGCTGACGCTGATAGCACTTCGCTGGGGTCTGATCCAGGCATGACCGACTCCCGAGACTTCAGCCACCCGGCGCGGATGGGTTGCGCCTGCTTCGGCCCTGCGCGAAGCTCGGGCCCGGACCTGCCCGGCTCGGACCCTTCGGTCCGGTTTCAAGACGACCTGTTTCGTGCCGCCAATGGCCGATGGCTCGCCAGCGCGGAGATCCCGCCAGACAAGGCGAGGTACGGCACGTTCACCCAACTCGGTGATCTGTCGGATGAGCGTCTGTACGAGATCGTCCAGGCACTGGCCTGCGGGTGTCACGCTCCGGGCAGTCTGGAGCAGCGCGTGGGTGCGTTCTACGCGGCGTATATGAACACCGACGCGATCGACGCCGCCGGGCTCGCACCGATCGGGCCGCTCCTGGCCGAGATCGACGCGATCGCAACCCCGCGCGAGCTCGCCCGGTGGCAAGGCCGCATGCAGGGTTACATCGACACGCCGGTCTCGTGGTGGGTCGCGCCCGACTTCGGCGAACCCGGCATGGAACGCGCGTTGACGTGGCAGGGCGGCCTGGGCCTGCCGGACAGGGACTACTTCCTGAAGCACAGCGACCCGCGCTTGGCGCAAGCCCGCGCCGCCTACGCGACCTACCTGACCACACTGGCGGCGCTCGCTGGCGAGCCGGACCCTGCACAGGCGACTCAACGTGTGTTGGCGATCGAGCACCGCATCGCCGAGTGTCACTGGGACAAGGCGGACACCCGCGACCCGCAGAAGATCTACAACCCCATGACGCCCGAGGCGCTGGCGCAGATGGCACCCGGGTTCGACTGGCCGGCATTCCTGGAAGGGGCCCGACTCGGCGAAGTGGACCGGCTGTCGGTCTCGCAGCCGAGCGCGGTGACGGTCATCGCGAGCCTCTTCGCCCGGGTGCCGCTCGCTGACTGGAAACTGTACTTCCGACTGCATGTGCTGGACGCCTCGGCGGCCACCCTGCCGAAGCCTTTCCGGGAGGCGCGATTCGCCTTCCGCGGCACCGCGTTGACCGGCGCCACCGAAGAACCGGCGCGCTGGCGTGGCGCGCTGGCGGCCCTCAACCGTGCGCTCGGTGAAGACCTCGGACAGCTCTACGTGGCGCGCCACTTCACACCTGAACACAAGGCGCGCGTGCTGACGCTGGTCGAAGAGCTGCTGGCGACCTACCGTGAGTCGATCGATGCGCTGGACTGGATGACGCCGGCCACGAAACTGCAGGCGCAGATCAAGCTATCCAGCTACACCACCAAGATCGGCTGCCCGCAGACTTGGCGCGACTACGGCAGCTTGGTCGTGCACGAAGGCGATGCGCACGGCAATGCCTTGCGCTCGGCCCGTTTTGAATGGGAAAGACTGGCCGCGAAGGCAGGCCACTCCGTCGATCGCCACGAATGGGCAATGACGCCGCAGACCGTCAACGCCTGCTACGACCCGTCGCGCAACGAGATCGTGTTCCCGGCGGCGATTCTGCAGCCGCCGTTCTTCGACATGGCTGCCGACGATGCAACGAACTACGGGGCCATCGGCGCCGTGATCGGCCACGAGATCAGCCACGGCTTCGATGACCAGGGCAGCAAGTTCGACGGCGATGGGGTACTGCGCAACTGGTGGAGCGAGGCCGACAGGCGCGCTTTCGATGCCATCGGCACCCAGCTCGTGGCGCAATACGAGGCTTACGAGCCGCTGCCGGGCCAGCACCTCAATGGCCGACTGACGCTGGGCGAGAATATCGCCGACCTGGCGGGCCTCCAGATCGCCTACAAGGCCTACCAGCATTCGCTGCAGGGCCAGCCGGCGCCAGTGATCGACGGCCACGACGGCGCGCAGCGCTTCTTCCTGAGCTGGGCGCGGACTTGGCGGGAGAAGGTGCGCGAAGCGCGCTCGCTGCAGCTCCTCAGCACCGATCCGCACTCCCCCGCTGAATTCCGCGCCAACGGCGCTGCGGTCAACCACGACGGGTTTCACTTGGCCTTCGGGACTCGAGTTGGCGACCGCATGTTCAAGCCCGCACAGCAGCGTATTCGTATCTGGTAGCAAAGATATGGAGTTCAAACGCACCCTGACGATCACCCAGAGCTTCGAAAGTAGTCGCTGGCTCGTCCGGTAGCGGAACCACACGCGACCTGGAACTCCGGCGTCGGTCATGCCTGATCGAGCCGCCGCACAAAATCAGGAGCGTCGAGACCGAGCACATCGTGAGGCGCGAGGGTTTACAGCGGTGAAAGGCGCTGCGTTGCGCCTGCGGGTGGCCGTCCGAAGCAGCGGGTTGTCGCCTCGTCGGCGTGGGGCGTCTCCAGCCAACGCGATTTCTTCGCCACACCGCACCAGCGGCCGAACCGCGCTGTGCAGATGGCCGTGGACGACCGATGGCGACGTGGCAGCCGTCGCGCCAACGCTCGGAGGCGTGGATGATCTTCAGGCGATCTGCAGCGCTTCGGTAAGCCGGCTCCAGCAGCGGTGACCAGATGCTCTCGCGGAAGATGCCGCCGAGGCCAGCGACTCGCACGCCCGCGATCTCGACGACGCGGCCGTGCAGATTGCGGTGCGCGAGTTCGGCGCCGAAGAGGTTGTCGTGGTCGGCATCGGAGTCAGTGTCGTGATTGCCAAGGATCCACCAGACATCGGTGAGGACGTTGAGCGTGTCGTCAGCCTGGAGGTCGAGTCCCAGGCCGGTCAAGAATGCGTCGGGCGACGAAACCAAGGGCGGAACGCGCGATGAAAATCGTCATGTGGGAGCGGACTTCCGGCCAACTTTTGGCTGCACCAGACCGTGGCCGTTGCTACGGTCGCACCGCTGTTGATCTGTTCGCGGCCACGTCGAGCATGACTCGTCGGCACCCGGCCAAAGTCCGAATTTCGGCGCCTGACACGCGAAGTCGGCCTCACGGGTGAGCTTCATTTTTGATGCGTTGTGCGCATCGCGAATTCGGCCAACCTGCGCGCGAGCGACTCGCCACTGTTTGGGTCAAGTCACCCCCTCAGTGACCGGCGCAGCACGCGCGTCGGCAGGTCATGCCAAATTGGGCCGACGGGTAGGTGGCGCAAACCTGCCACGGTCACAGACATGCGAAGCAGGCAGCGCGACGCGCTCGCCGCGCCGGCAGGCACCCGAATTCAATCGAATTCAAGCCTCAGACCACATCGCCGCAAGCCCGTCTCCTACAAACCCGAGTCGACGCCGACGCTAGATTGCTGCAGACCGCTCGAGGTACCGGTCCGGGCATCTGCCAGTACCTGTCTCGTCTTGGAGAAAATCATGCGCAAGATCATCCTGATGGCAGTGGCCGGCTACCTGTGGAAAAAGTTCGCAGCCAAGCGCGCCGCCGCGCCGAGCGGCGGCACCACGAATCAGCCGTATTGAAGGATTGGTGCAGTTCACCGATGGCGCGCGAGAGCGACCGGTGTTGAGTCGATCGGCTCCGTCGGACACGTCTCGCTTGCCGGGCGACACCGCTGCCGACACGCTGCGGTCGGCCCACGACGCCCTGGATGGCGGCGACACCAAAAACGCGCGCGAACTCGCGCAGTCCGTGCTGATCGCAGCCAAGGCGTCGGGCGACCGGCGACTGCAGGCGAATGCACTCGCGTGCTTGGCGCAGTGCGACCGCATCGGCTCGCGCCTGCGCCGAGCCGCAGACACCGCGCGCCGAGCGGCGCAGATTTTCGAATCTCTGAGCGACACGGAGGGCGAAGCGCGCTCGCTGGCGACGCTGTCGCAGGTGTCGATGTTGCTCGGCCGCACCGACGAGGCCTACGAATCGGCGGTGTTGAGCCTGCGCCTGTGCGAGGCGCAGGGGGCTTCGCAGCAGCTCGTGATCGCGCACACGACGCTCGGCGTCGTGAGTTGCTGGGCCGGGAACTTCGAGCGCGCACACCAGTGCCTCGAAACCGCCATCGTGGTCGGCGAGAAGTGCGACCCGCCGGTCAGCGGCTTTCAGCCGCGCCTGAATCAATCGTGGGTCGAAGCGTTCAGACTCGTCGACGAGCGCTATCGCACCGGCGCGATGTCGAGTCTGGAGCGCATGGAGCGGCTGGTCGGGGAGTTTCACCAGCTCGAGGGGGCCAGCCACGATGCCGCGCTGATGGCCGGGCTGGCGCCGATGACTCACACCATCGCATGCGTCATGTCGGCGCTGCTGGCCGCTTGGCAGGGGCACATCAAGGAGTCGCAGCGGGCGATGACGGTGGCCGAGCGGTCGTTGCTGGGGACGGTCTCCTGGCTCGACGCCCTCGTGCGATGGGGCGCGGCCGAGCTCGCGTGGGCGCAGCGTGACTGGGCCGCTGCCGAGACCGCGCTCGCCGAGATGAAGGCCCTGTCGCTCACGGTCGAGTACGAGCAGCTGGCCTGCACGGCTCAGCAGTTGCTGATCCAGGTGCTTGAGGAGCAGGGCAAGACCGAGGCCGTGCGTCTGGAGCACCGCGGGTTGCGTGTGCGCGAACGCCGGCTGGTGACCGAATCGCTGGAAGGCCGCCTCGCGGTCGTCGACTCGCGACTCAGTGCCCGGCGCAGCGAGCGCAGCCTGCAGGAGGCGCTGCTTGCCTCGAAGCAGTTCGAGAAGTGGTCGCTCGAGGACGCGCTCACCGGCTTGGCCAATCGGCGCCACGCCGAGCAGGTGCTCGCGGAGCGCTTGCGCGCGGCGGCTGCCCACGGCCGGCCGCTCACGGTGGCGATGATCGATGTCGACAAGTTCAAGCGCATCAACGACCAGTTCTCGCATGCGGTGGGCGACAGGGTGCTCAAGACGCTGGGCGCCATCATGGCGTCGCTGGTTCGCGAACACGACCTCGCGGCACGCTGGGCCGGCGACGAGTTCGTGATCCTGTTCGCCGACGCCGAAGAACACATCGCGCGCCAGGCCTGCGGGCGCATGCACACCGCGATCGCGGCGTTCGACTGGGAGCTGATCGCTGCGGGCCTCGCGGTGTCGGTCAGCATCGGCCTGAGCCAAGCCGCTGCGGGCGACACGCTCGACGAATTGCTCGACCGCAGCGACGAGCGCATGTACGAATCGAAATCCATGACGCTCGATCCGTTGGACGGTCTCGGGCCCGCCGAGCCGGATGCGGCGCGCGTGATGCCGGTCGGGCGCATTCCGCGGCAGTGATGAAGAACAGCACCAGGCCGGGGCTGCGCGATTGGTGGCGCTTGGTCAAGGCTGCCGCCTCCGCCTGGTCGGACGACTACGCGCCGAGCATGGGCGCGGCGCTGTCGTACTACAGCGTGTTCTCGATGGCGCCGCTGCTGGTGATCGTGATCTCGATCGCCGGGCTGGCGTTCGGTGCCGAGGCGGCCCGCGGCGAGGTGTTCGGCCAGCTGCGCGGCCTGATGGGCGACGAGTCGGCGAAGGCGATCGAGGCGCTCCTCGACAGCGTCGGCAAGCCATCGACCGGTGTCGTCTCGGCGTTGATCGGCGTGGCGGTGCTGCTGGTCGGCGCGACCACCGTGTTCGGCGAGCTGCAGGATGCGCTCGACCGCATCTGGCGAGCGCCTGCACGCGATCGTTCGGGCGGCCTGTGGGCCTTGATCCGATCCCGCCTGCTGTCGTTCGGCATGATTCTGGGCATCGCGTTCCTGCTGATGGTGTCGCTCGTGATGAGCGCAGGCATCTCGGCGCTCGGGCACTGGTGGAGCAGCGCCTTCATCGGCTGGGAAGTGCTGTTGCAGATCGTCAATCTGGTGGTCGGCTTTGCGCTGACCACGGGCGTGTTCGCGATGATCTACAAGCTGATGCCGCGTGTCGCCGTGCGCTGGCACGATGTCTGGCTCGGCGCCGCGAGCACCGCGCTGCTGTTCTCGGTCGGCCGCTTCCTGATCGGCCTGTACATCGGCAAGAGCGGCATCGCATCGGGCTTCGGTGCGGCCGGTTCGATCGCGATCGTGTTCGTCTGGGTCTACTACTCGGCGCAGATCTTTCTGCTCGGCGCCGAATTCACCTGGGTCTACGCCAGGACCTTCGGCTCGCTGCGCGATGCAGTCGAGCCGCCGAAGTCGCCGGCCATCGTGCCGAGCGCCACCGCGGTCCCGGGCTCGCCCGAGTCGTTGTCGGCCGCGCCCGCCGGCGGCGTCACCGGCCGGTAGCGCCGCCGAGCGCGCACCGGCCTGCGCAGCGTGGCGGGCGCCGCACTGCGCGAACCTTGCCGGCTGGCCCGCCCCCGCAGTAGAACAGGTCGCCGCCGTCGGATTCGAGCCCGCTGATGCCGGTGCCGCGCGGCATTTCCAGGCGCTCGAGGACGGCGCCGCTGTTGGGGTCGATGCGGCGGAGTTCGCTCTCGTCGGCCTCCCAAGTGCCGTGCCACAACTCGCCGTCGACCCAAGTCACGCCGGTGACGAAGCGGTTCGACTCGATGCTGCGGATGACCGCGCCGGTCGCCGGATCGATTTGGTGGATCTTGCGATCGCGGTACTGCCCGACCCACAGGCTGCCTTCGGCCCGGGTCAGCCCGGAATCGCTGCCGCTGCCGGGCGCCGGGATCGAGGCCAGCGCGCCGCGATCAGCCGCGCCTGCAGCGCGTTGGCGTGGTCGGCGCGCACCTCGAGCGCGGCAGCCGCCGCCGCCAGCGACCGCGGCGAGCCGCCGAGGTCGCGCATCGCCAGCGCCACTTCGGCCTCGGCGACGACGCAGCGTGCACGCGCCAAGCCCTCATGCCGGCCGAACGCTCGCGCGGCGCGGCGCAGCAACTCGCGAGCGTGCGGATGCTCGCCGAGCTGGGCCATCGCGATGCCGCGCAGCGCCAGCGCCGGCGGGTCGTCGCGCAACGCAACCCGCTGGAGGGCGCCGAGCGGGTCGCCGCTGGCCAAGGCGCGCGCGGCGGCGGCGATCAGGGAATCCATGGCGACAGGCTACCCGCTCCACCGATGTCGTGTCCGGCCGGGCGCTGCGCGCCGGCGATCAATGGCTGCTCAGGTCGACCGGTTGGGTGTCGGTGGCACTTCGGGTCGCGTTGGCCAGCGCCAGGCTCAGTTTGGATCCGATCAGTCGCAAACGGATGAGCTGGGTGCGCGTCCACTCCCGCTTCGCGCCGACTTGCGTGCAGGTGAAAGCGCCATAGATCGCCCCGTTCACCGAGAACGCGACGGTCAGCAGCGACTGGACGCCGTTGCTCTCAAGGTGCTCGGCGAAGAATTCCGCCGTCGCGAAGTGCGTTCGCGCGTCATGGGCCATGACGTAGCCCGTGCTCTCCAGCGCGTGAAAGTAGGCCAGCACGCCGTCCCCGGTTTCGTCGGGCACGCGCACCAGACGCTCGTTGGTACTGTCGTAAATGGCCAAGCAGCGCAGGCGCCGGCCGGCTTCGGCGTCCTCGAACACCCAAATGCCCGCGCGCGAGCACGTCACGGCGGCACTGATCAGCCGTGCGCACGATGCCAGAAACGCCGGAACGGCGATTTCCTTGTGTTCCACCTGCGCGCAGAGGCGCTGGAGCTCGAATGCCAAATCCATGGGCCACTGTAGCGAGCGGCCGCCGAATCTGGTCGCCCGATAAGACGGGTAACTCGGGACGCTGTGGTCGCGGCGGCGGGCCGTGCGCCCGGCGCGAGCGCGCTCATCCGGCAACGCTCGTCGAGCCCGGCCGCGAACGGGCGGGGTCGCTCGCGTCGGGCCGGTCAGGCGACCGGGTGGTTCGCCATCAGCTCGAGCGCGTTCACGAGCGACGAGTGGTCCAGGTCTTGCCCGCCGTTGGCCGCGCAGACCTGCATCAGCTGCGCCGCGCCGGCCGTCTGCGGCAGTGCGACGCCGAGCGCACGGGCGCCGGCCAGCGCGAGGTTGAGGTCCTTCTGGTGCAGGCCGATGCGAAAGCCCGGCGCGAACGTGCGCTTGATCATCCGCTCGCCATGCACTTCGAGGATGCGCGAAGCCGCGAAGCCGCCCATCAGCGCTTGGCGCACCTTGGCCGGGTCGGCACCGGCCTTGCTGGCGAACACCAGCGCCTCGCCGACCGCGGCGATGTTCAGCGCGACGATGATCTGGTTCGCGACCTTGCAGGTCTGGCCGTCACCGTTGCCGCCGACCAAAGTGATGTTCTTGCCCATCAATTCGAACAGCGGCTTGATGCGCTCGAATGCCGCCTCGGGGCCGCCGACCATGATCGTCAGCGTGCCGGCCTTGGCGCCGACCTCGCCGCCGGAGACCGGCGCATCGAGGTAGTCGCAACCCAGCGCGTTGATGCGCTTGGCGAAGTCTTTCGTCTCGATCGGCGAGATCGAGCTCATGTCGACGACGGTCTTGCCGACGCGGCCGTCCGGTCCGCGTTTCGATTCCTCCAGGCCCGCGGCCACGCCGTCGTCGGCGAACAGCACCTTGGCGACGTCGGGCGTGTCGGGCACCATTGTGAAGATGATGTCGGCCTGCTGCGCGACCTCATTCGCGCTCGCGCAGCGCACCGCGCCGGCGGCGATCACCTCGGGCTTC
>JANXVK010000399.1 GCA_025351675.1 Rhizobacter sp. | reverse complement strand
GTCAGCGCTTGCTGACGGTCGCGCTGCTGATGGCCGCCGTGAGCCTGCTGACCGCCGGCATGGGCGCGCTCGCGACCGCGATCGTCACGGTCGGTGGCCGCGTGATCGCCGAACTCGGCGTGCGCGTGGTGGGTGTCGACGTACCGGCACAGCAGCTTATGGCCGGGCTGTTCGGCTACGGCCTGCGCCGCCTCGGCGCCGCAGGCGCGCCGACCGGCTCGACCGACCACGCTGCCGCGGCGCTGGTCGGCGGCGGCGTGGTGTTCGCGCTGGCGCTGCTGCTGCCCGGGCTCGTCTACCTGCGTGGCACCTGCGCGGTGTACCTGGCGATGACCGAACCGGTGACCGAAGAGCGGCCGCTGCGCTGATGAGCCCGCCTGTCTCGCGCCCGCGGATCGCGAGCCTGGTGCCGAGCCTGACCGAGCTGGTCGTCGAACTCGGCCTGCTCGATGTGCTGGTCGCGCGCACCGGCTTCTGCATCCACCCGGCCGACGCGTTGCGCAAGGTGCCGAAGGTCGGCGGCACGAAGGATGTGAACCTGGCCAAGCTGCAAGCCCTCGCGCCGACCCACGTGCTGGTCAACGTCGACGAGAACCGGCGCGACACCGTCGACGCGATCCGCGCCTGGCCGAACCCGCCGCAGATCGTCGTCACGCACCCGAACGGGCCCGAAGACAACCTCGCGCTGGTCGCGCAGATGCTCGCGCAGTTCGGCGCGAACCCTGGAACCCGCACCGACGTGGCCGAACGCGGCGCCGCGCTGACGCAAGCGTTGCAGCACGAGCTCGAGCTGACGCAGCCCGATGAACACCCGCCGCAACGCGTGCTGTATCTGATTTGGCGCGAGCCGTGGATGACGGTCGCGCGCGACACCTACATCGCCCGCATGCTCGCGCGCATCGGCTGGCACACGCTGCCGGACGTGCGCGGCGGCGAATCGGGCGCGGCGCGCTACCCGGCGCTGCGGGGCGACGAACCCTGGCTCGCCGAGGTTCAACAGGTGCTGCTCAGCTCCGAGCCGTACCGCTTCACCGCGCAGCACCAGGGCGAAGCGCGCCGCCTCTGCCCGAACGCGCGCGTGCGCCTCGTCGACGGCGAGATGCTCAGCTGGTACGGCCCGCGCGCGGTGGCGGGCCTGCGCTACCTGCGCGAAATTGCCGCTGCGGCCGCGAAGTGACACGCCACAATCCCGCATGGATCTGTACAAGCCCCTGATCGCATTGCTGGCGATCGTGAACCCGATCGGCGTGATCCCGTTCTTCATCCACTTCACGCAGGGCTTCACGCGCAAGCAGCGCCAGAACACCGCGCGCGTGGCGGCAATCTCGGCCTTCGTCGTGATCGCGGTCAGCGCGCTGGCCGGGCTGAAGATCATCGAGGCGTTCGGCATCTCGCTCGCGTCGTTCCAGGTGGGCGGCGGGCTGCTGCTGCTGATGTCGGCGATCCAGATGCTGAACGCGCAACCCGCCGAGGCTCGCCCCGAAGACCTGAACGAAGGCGGCGACAAGGCCGACACCGGCGCCAGCATCGCGATCGTGCCGCTGACCATCCCGCTGCTCACCGGTCCGGCGACGATCTCGACGATGATCATCTACGCTGACAAGACGCGCCACTGGTGGGAGCTCGGCGTGCTCGTGATCTACGGCCTGATCATCGGCCTGGTCGTGTGGATCGCGTTCAGCCTGTCGGACCGCATGGCCGGCGCGATCGGCAAGACCGGCACCAACGTGATGACGCGGCTGATGGGGCTGCTGCTCGCGGCGCTCGCGGTCGAGGTCATGTCCGACGGCCTCGTCAAACTCTTCCCGGTCCTTGCCGGTGCGGTCAAATAAGACATGAGCGACGTCCCCTACGACTACATCATCTGCGGCGGCGGCACCGCCGGCTGCCTGCTCGCCAACCGGTTGAGTGCCGACCACAACAAGCTGGTGCTGCTGATCGAGGCCGGCGGCAACGACGACTACCTGTGGGTGCACATCCCGGTCGGCTACCTGTACTGCATCGGCAACCCGCGCACCGACTGGCTGTTCTCGACCGACGCCGACCCGGGCCTGAACGGCCGCAGCCTGCGCTACCCGCGCGGCAAGGTGCTGGGCGGGTGCAGCAGCATCAACGGCATGATCTACATGCGCGGCCAGGCGCGTGATTACGACCAGTGGGCCAGCATGACGGGCGACGCCGGCTGGCGCTGGGAAAACGTCCTGCCGCTGTTCAAGAAGACCGAGGATTTCCATGCCGGCGCCGATGCATTCCACGGCGCCGGC
>JANXVK010000362.1 GCA_025351675.1 Rhizobacter sp. | reverse complement strand
TTTAAGGTCCATGAGACCTAGACTTTTCAGGCTTCCCCGAATTGTCTTGGCACTCGCCTTCAAACGCCCACACTTATCGGCTGTTAGTTTTTAAAGAGCTTGCCTTTCGGCACTACCTTCCGGTAGTCGCTGCTGCGTTCTGCAGTTATCAGCTTAGTCTTGGATTATGACTTGGCTTATATAACCCTGTCAACCACCCGACTTTTCTTTTTTGCTGCCTACTTTGTCTCGCTGCTTTCGCTTTGATCCGCTGTATTTAGCTGAGAGAGCGATTCTGACATGTTTTTGATAACGCTGTCAATCATTCCGCTTTCTTTTCTTTCTTCGCTTCTCGTTGCGGCCCGCTGCTATCGCGTTGGTCCGCTGTGATTAGCGAAGCCTTCGACTGTAGCACAGCTTTTCGGTCGCAACAATTTTTGCGCCCCACACGCAAAGAAGGCTAGTCGTTTGAGACGCGCGCCGGGTTCCGAGCGGGAGAGAGGAGCCTCGCCGCTTCGATGCACGCCCGCCCTGGGTCGTCCGCCGACAGAATGCGTTCGAGCTGCCCCGCCCAGCGCCGTGCGTCAGTGCGCAGCACATGCTGCTTGATCGACGCGATCTGCGACGGGTGCATCGAGAGACTGCGCAGCCCCATCGCCAGCAGCAGGTGCGTGAACTCCGGGTCGCCGGCCATCTCGCCACACACGCTGACATGCTTGCCCGCGGCGCGCGCTTGGGCAATGACACGCGCGAGCAGGCCGAGCACCGCCGGGTGCCACGGGTCATAAAGGTGCGCAACTGCTTCGTCGGCGCGATCGATCGCCAGCGTGTACTGGATCAGGTCGTTGGTGCCGATCGAGACGAAGTCGAAATGCCGCAGGAACGCGGGCAGCATCAGCGCTGCAGCGGGAATCTCGATCATCGCGCCGACCTCGACGTCGGTAAACGCCTTGCCCGCCTCGCTCAGCTGCTGGCGCGCCCGCGCCAGCGCCTCCAGCGTGAGCCGTACTTCACTGAGGTGCGCGACCATCGGGATCAACAAGCGAACCTTGCCGTAAGCACTCGCGCGCAGGATCGCGCGCAACTGCTGGCGGAACATCGTCGGCTCCGACAAGCTCCAGCGAATCGCCCGCAGCCCCAGTGCCGGGTTCAGCGCGTGCTCATGCCGCAGCTCGTTCGCCGACATGCGATCGAGCGGCTTGTCGGCGCCGATGTCGACCGTGCGGATCGTGACCGGCAGCCCCTTCATCGCCTCAACCGCCGCGCGATACGCCTCGAACTGCTCGTCTTCGCCCGGCAGCTCGCCGTCGCGGTTCATGAACAGGAACTCGCTGCGGAACAGGCCGACGCCAACGGCGCCGGCATCCAGCGCCGCGATCGCATCGCTGGGCATCTCGATGTTGGCCAACAACTCGACCCGCTCGCCGTCGAGCGTGACCGCCGGTGTGTGGCGCAGCCGCGAGAGCCGCTCGCGCCCCAGATCGCTCTGGCGCTGGCGAAATCGATACTCCTCCAACACGATCGGTGACGGATCGACGATCACGATGCCGGCGTCGCCGTCGATCACGAGCCAGTCGTCCTGCCGGATGATGCGGCTCGCCTCGCGCGCGCCCACCACCGCCGGGATGTCCATGCTGCGCGCGACGATCGCGGTGTGCGAGGTCTTGCCGCCCACGTCGGTGATGAAGCCGGTGAAGACGCTGCGCTTGAACTGCAGCATGTCGGCTGGCGCGATGTCGTTGGCGACCAGCACCAGCGGGTCCTCGCCGGCGAAGTCGCGCGGTTTGACACCCGGTGCTGGCGCGAACGACGAGGCCGGCCCGCGCGCCATCGCCCGCAGCAGGCGCTCGACGACCTGCTCGAGATCGGCCTTGCGCTCGCGCAGGTACTCGTCTTCCATCTCGTCGAACTGGCGCGCCAGCACTTCAAGCTGGGCCGACAGCGCCCATTCGGCGTTGTAGTGGCGCTCGTGGATCCACTGCTTGGTCGCGCCGGTCAGCGTGTCGTCGTGCAGCAACATCAGGTGCACGTCGAGCAGGGCCGAGAGTTCGGCCGGCGCCTCGGCAGGCAGATCGCGCTGCAGCGTGGTGAGTTCGTTCGCGACCGCGTCGCGCGCGGTGCGCAAGCGCATCACTTCGGATTCGACGCGCTCTTCGTCGATGAAGTAATGCGCCACGTCGACCCGGCTCGACGCGACGAGCACGGCGCGCCCGATCGCGACCCCGCGTGACACCGGCAAGCCGAACACCTGGAAGCTCATGCGGCCGATGCTAGCAGCGTGCCAGCCGGCGCCACGGCGGGATTTGCCCGTGTCATGGCAGCGTCACCGGCGCTTCACGGGGGTGTCACCGGGGGTCGCGAGCATCCCGGCAGAACCCGACACGGAGTGCCCGAATGCGCGACCTGCCTTTGCCCACCCTCCCGCTCGCCGACCTCGTCGGCGCCACCAACCCACGGAGGTCACTTCACCGACGCGAAGCTGCCGCTCTTGACGCGCCTCGCTTCGATGTGGTCTGGGCGCGCGATGAAGAAGAAGTCCGCCAGGCGCAGCGCCTGAGGCACCTCGTCTTCGCCGACGAGATGGGCGCGCGCCTGACCGTGCCGCACGGCTCGCCGGCCGGCCACGACATCGACCTGTTCGATCCCTTCTGCGAACACCTGCTGGTGCGCGCCGCCAGCGCCGATGGTGAGCCCGGCCCGGTCATCGGCACTTACCGCGTGCTGACGCCGGCGAACGCGAAGCGCGTCGGCGGGCTGTACAGCGACAACGAATTCGACCTGACCCGGCTGCGCCCGCTGCGCGCCCGCATGGTCGAGCTCGGCCGCTCGTGCGTGCACCCGGCGTGGCGCACCGGCGGCGCAATCCTGGCACTGTGGGGCGCGCTGGCAGAGTTCATGCACCGCAACGACCTCGACACGATGATCGGCTGTGCCAGCGTCAGCATGCGCGATGGTGGGCATTTCGCGGCGAGCCTGTGGACGCAGCTGCGGCAAACGCACTTGGCGCCGATCCACTGGCAGGTGACGCCGCGGCTGGCGCTGCCGGTCGATGAACTGCAACACGATCTGCAGGTCGACGCGCCGGCGCTGATCAAAGGGTATCTGCGCTGCGGCGCCAAGGTGCTGGGGGCGCCGGCGTGGGATCCGGACTTCAACACTGCCGATCTGCCGATGCTGCTGCGCATCGAAGACCTGCCCGCCCGCTACAAAAAACACTTCCTCGGCGCCTGAGAGGCGCGAGCGGCTACTGCCCTTCGCCGAACTTGTCGTTGATCAGCGCGATCAGCGCGTCCATCGCCGGCTGCTCGTCGTCGCCCGTCACTTCGAGTTCGACGATGCTGCCGATGCCCGCGGCCAGCATCATCACGCCCATGATGCTTTTGGCGTTGACGCGGCGGTCGTTGCGCGTCATGAACACATCGCTTTGAAAACTGCCGGCCAGCTTGGTCAGCTTGGCCGAGGCGCGGGCGTGCAGGCCCAGCTTATTGCTGATGGTGGTGCTTTGCTTGATCATTTCCGCCGGGCTTGAGGCTCTGGTTCTGGGGTTTGGACGTGGCGACCTGCATCACGCCCTGCATCGCGCCGGCCATCGCGCGTGTCACGACGGCTTCGAGCGGCTCGGTCGCGTAACACAGCGAGCGCCACAGCATCGGCACGTTGACGCCAGCGATCACCCGCACCTGGCTGCCGTCCCCCAGCTTCTGGGCTACGTTGCACGGCGTCGCCCCGAACACATCCGTGAAGATCAGCGCTTCGGGGTTGCGCACCCGAGCAAGCATTTCGCGGGCCTTGGCCTCGACCTCTTCGATCGGCATGTCGGGCGAGACATCGAGCGCTTCGAGCACGCGTGAGCAGTCGGGAAAGGTGTGCTCGGCCACCGACTTCAGCGAAGACGCGAGCGGCGCGTGGGCAATGATCATCAATCCGGGCATGGCGACAAATTATCGGCAGTTCAGGCCGACAAATTCAGTTTTGGGGTCGGGCAGGGGTTCGGCCCGACACAAAAACCACACATAAGAAAACAGGCAGCACACCGACAACAACGCAAAACCGCCGCGGTAGGCCGACAAGGTGTTCCAGCCGATCGCCCGCAGCCCGTCGATCGCGAGGCCAATGCCCCACTGCACCGTGAACACGCCGAGGAAGATCACCAGGTTGTAGGCCGACAGCGCACGCCCGGCGAGCGCGGCCGGCAACGCGAGGCCGACCGCGGGCTGCGACAGCGACACTGCCGTGCTGCCGGCGCAAAAGAGCACCCAGACCCACGCGCCCGCTTGCGGCCCGAGGATCAGCGCCAGCCCCAGCGCCGCCAAGCCGATCGGCGCACCGCGGGCAATCAGCGTCTGCGCGGTCCAGCCGCGCGCGTACAGGCGCGGCACGACGCTGCCCCAAACCATGAAGCTCAGCAGCATCGAGACGTTGATGACGAACAGCCCCTGCGCGGCCTGCGACGCCGACCAGCCGCAGACCTCGACCAGCCACGGCCCGGCCCACAGCGACTGCAGCGCGATCAACCCGCCGTAGTGGAAGAAGCCCATCGGCGCGAGCCGCACGAAGGTCGGGTGGCGCCAGATCGCGGCGTAGCCTGGCTCGTCGGATACGGCGCGCGGCGCAGCCGGCGGGTCGGCCGGAACGAACCGGGCGATCGCGAGCATCGACAGCAGCATCCAGCCCGCCACCGCCCAGAACAGCCCGCGCCAGCCAATCAGCGGCAGCAGCCACTGCACCGGCAGGGTCGACGCGACCATGCCGACCGAGCCCGACATGAGCATCCACGAGTTCGCACGCAGCTGGGCGACGGTGTCGAAGCTGCGCCGGAACGCGGTCAGCGGCGCCATCAAACAGGCGCTGACGCCGACGCCGATCAGCGCTCGCGCAATCGCCAGACTGACGAAACTACCCGCCAGCGCAAACGCGACGCTGCCGATCACCGCGACCGCGAGGAACACGAGCTGCACACGCTTCGGGCCGTGCCGATCGAGCGCGGTGCCGAGCGGCAGCTGGGTCGACGCGAAACCGAGGAAGAACGCACCCCCGAGCAAGCCCAAGTCACCCGCGGTGAGCCCGAGTTCGGTCGTGAACAAGGGCGCCAGCGTTGCGGTCACGCCGCGCACCAGCGCCGAGATGAAATAGCTGAGCGCGAAGATCAGGAACACCGCGACGGCGGTGCGGGCGTCGAGATGTTGCGAGCTGCGGATCGGCGGCGCGGCGCTCATCCGGCGAACTTCAGCCCGGCGATGAAGGTGTCGACGACCTGCGGCGCCGGCTTCGCGCCAATCACGGTCGCCTGGTACACGCGCAGGCCGCGCGCGAAGAACGCGGCGTGCTCCTGTACGGCGGCGCCATCGGGCAGCTTGCCGGCGATCGTGAGGCGTGCGGCCTGCGCGTTCGGCGTCATGCCCTTGATCTGTAGCGGTGCGTTCTGCGGCGAGGCGTCTTGCAAGTTGCTCGCGGCCGTCGCGCGCAACTCGGCCAACGTGGCACCGACGCGCGCCGGGTCGGCTACATCGACGAACGCGAGGGCGAAGGTCGCCTCACCGGCGTTGCAGGCCAGCATCTGCATCTGCGCCTTCGCGCCGGCGACCGTGACGGCGCGGGCTTGCCGATCGGGCCGGCACGGAAAGCTGACGCTAATGTCGGTGCCCTCGGGCACGAACTCGCGCCAGTCGAGCGTGGGCGAACACGCCGCGCTGCAACTGGCAGCGACGAGCGCCGCGATGAGGAGGGTCGGCCGGGTCATGCGGCCATTATCCCGGCGGCACGCGGGCACATCGCTGCTCCACAATCATCGCCATGACGACCGCTTCAACATCCGCACCGACATCTGCACACGCGGCCGCGCAGCCGCTCGCCGGCGTGCGCGTGCTCGATCTCTCGCGCGTACTCGCCGGTCCGTGGTGCACGCAGACGCTGGCCGACCTCGGCGCCGACGTGATCAAGGTCGAGCGCCCCGGCAGCGGCGACGACACGCGCGGCTGGGGCCCGCCGTTCCTGAAGGACGATGCCGGCGCCGACACCCCCGACGCCGCCTACTACCTCGGCACGAACCGCAACAAACGCTCGATCACGATCGACATCGCGCGGCCTGAGGGCCAGGCGCTGGTCCGCAGGATCGCGTTGCAGAGCGACGTGTTCGTCGAGAACTACAAGGTCGGCGACATGGCGCGCTACAGCCTCGATTTCGCGAACCTGCATGCCCTGAACCCGCGCCTCGTCTACTGCTCGGTGACCGGCTTCGGCCAGACCGGCCCGTACCGCGAGCGCGCCGGCTACGACTACGCGATCCAGGGCATGGGCGGGCTGATGAGCGTGACCGGCCCGTCGCGCGCCGAGATCGCCGACGACGCGCCCGGCGGCGGCCCGCAGAAGGTGGGCGTCGCCGTCGCCGACCTTTTCACCGGCATGTACGCCACCACCGCCATCCTCGCGGCACTTCGCCATCGTGACCGCACCGGCCAGGGCCAGGCGATCGACATGGCATTGCTCGACACGCAGGTGGC
>JANXVK010000361.1 GCA_025351675.1 Rhizobacter sp. | reverse complement strand
TTCCGCATCGCCACTTGGGACGCAGGCTGGTGGCAGGCGCGCAGCGCGCTCGCCGACGCGAGCCTGGGTGCGGCCGAGATGGTAGCGCTCAAGCAATCGCACGATGCGCTGAAGGCCAAGCTGCTGGCGCAACTGACCCCGCTCGGCTTTCTCGGCTGACCCCGCGCAAGTTGCGCGGCCGAAGGTCCGCTCGAACGCGCGCAGACAGGGCGGCGCGCCGCCCTGTCACTTCTTGACCGGCGGTAGATCGGTGCAGACGCCCTCGAACGCCTCGGCCGCAAGGCCGATGCTCTCGCCCAACGTCGGGTGCGGGTGGATCGTCTTGCCGATGTCGAACGCGTCCGCGCCCATCTCGATCGCCAGCGCGAGTTCGCCGATCATGTCGCCCGCATGGGTGCCGACGATGCCGCCGCCGACGATCGCGTGCGTGGTCTCGTCGAACAACAGCTTCGTGAAGCCTTCGTCACGGCCGTTCGCGATCGCGCGGCCCGAGGCGTTCCACGGGAACAGGCCCTTCTTGACCTTCATGCCCTTGGCCTTGGCCTCGTCTTCCGTCACGCCGACCCACGCGACCTCGGGGTCGGTGTAGGCGACGCTCGGGATCACGCGCGCATCGAACGCCGCCTTCGTGTCGCCCGCCGCGACTTCCGCGGCAACGTGCGCCTCGTGCACCGCCTTGTGCGCCAGCATCGGCTGGCCGACGATGTCGCCGATCGCGAAGATGTGCGGAACATTGGTCCGCATCTGGATATCGACCGGGATGAAACCGCGGTCGGTGACGGTCACGCCGGCCTTGTCGGCGCCGATGCGCTTGCCGTTCGGCACGCGGCCGACGGCTTGCAGCACCATGTCGTAGAGCTGTTCCTTGACCGCCGCCGGGGAGCCGTCGGCATTCTCGAACTTCACGAGGATGCCGTCCTTCGTCACCTCGGCGCCGACCGTCTTGGTCTTCAGCATGATGTTGTCGAAGCGCGGCGCGTTCATCTTCTGCCAGACCTTCACCAGGTCGCGGTCGGCGCCCTGCATCAGGCCATCGAGCATCTCGACCACGTCGAGGCGCGCGCCGAGCGTCGAGTAGACCGTGCCCATTTCCAGCCCGATGATGCCGCCGCCGACGATCAGCATGCGCTTCGGGCTCTGGCGCAGTTCGAGCGCGCCGGTCGAGGTGACGACGCGCGGGTCGTCCTTCGGCAGGAACGGCAGCTTCACCGCTTCGGAGCCGGCCGCGATGATGGCCTGCTTGAACTTGATCGTCTGCTTGCCGCCTTCTTTTCCAGCTCCACCCAATTCAACGCCAATGTGGAACGGGTCAAGAAATTCGGCCGTGCCCTGCACCACCGTGACCTTGCGCATCTTCGCCATCGCAGCGAGCCCGCCGGTCAGCTTGCCGACGACTTTTTCCTTGTGCGTCTTGAGCTTCGCGAGGTCGATCGCCGGCGGCGCGAACGTGATGCCGTAGCTGTCGAAGTGCTTGACCTCGTCCATCACCGCAGCGACATGCAGCAGCGCCTTCGACGGGATGCAGCCGACGTTAAGGCACACGCCGCCGAGCGTGGCGAAGCGCTCGATCAGCACGACCTTCATGCCGAGGTCGGCGGCGCGGAAGGCTGCCGAGTAGCCGCCCGGCCCGGCACCGAGCACGACGAGGTCGACTTCGGTATCGGCGCCGCCAGCCCAGGTCGACGCGATGGGCGCGGTTGCGGCCGCAGCCGTTGGCACCGCCGTGGCGACAGGCGCCGGCGCGGGTGCGGAAGCCGCCGCGCCTTCCGCATCGAGCGAAAAAATCACCGAGCCCTGATTGACGGTATCGCCGACTTTGACCTTCACTTCCTTCACCACGCCGGCGTGCGACGACGGGATCTCCATCGAGGCCTTGTCGCTCTCGACCGTCAGCAGCGATTGCTCGACCTTCACGGTGTCGCCGGGTTTGACCAGCACCTCGATCACCGCCACGTCCTTGAAGTCGCCGATGTCCGGCACCTTGATGTCGATCGTGGCCATGTTCAACCTTTCAATTTGAGGGTGTGGACGTGGAACGGCCCGCTGGAGTTCTTGTCGAACTCGCAGCCCGCACGCACGCCGACCTCGGCGACCTCGCGCGCGGTCTTGGCCTTGTCGTAGGCCGCGAACATCGCGCCAAGCGCGAATGCCCGGCCAGTGCCGATGCCCCAGAAGCGGTCGAACTCGAAGACCTCGCGGTACGAGTACACGCCGAAGATGCCGGCGTGGTTCGCGATCAGCGCGGTGAACTGCGAGCTCTCGTACGGGTCGGCGTCGTCTTCCTTGGTGTTGAGAAAGAAGTTTTCCTTCAGCTTCGGGTGCAGCTTCAGGAAGGTCTCGAACACCTGATCGCGCGAGTGCAGCTTCAGTTCGTCCGGCGGCAACGCGGCGAGCGCGCGCCGCACGACCGGAAAGTGCGCGGTCGTGCCGGCCATGCCGATCCACGAGTCGCCGGCCTTGAACATCTTCAGGTTCGCTTCGTAGCCATGGCCGAGACGCGTGTCACCGAAGGTGACCAGCGTGTCGGCGGCAATGGCCACGGTGTTGCCCTTGCGGGCCACCACGACGGTCGTCATGTCAGAGCAGCACGCGACGAAAATCGGCGAGCACTTGGCCGAGGTACGCGTTGAAGCGCGCCGCCAAGGCGCCGTCGATCACGCGATGGTCGTACGACAGCGACAGCGGCAGCATGAGCCGTGGCACGAACTGGTTGCCGTCCCACACCGGCTTCATCGCGCTCTTCGACAGGCCGAGGATCGCGACCTCGGGCGCATTGATGATCGGCGTGAAGTGGGTGCCGCCGATGCCGCCGAGCGAGCTGATCGAGAAGCAGCCGCCAGTCATGTCCGCCGGGCTCATCTTGCCGTCGCGCGCCTTCTTGGCGAGTTCGCCCATCTCGGTGCTGATCTGCAGGATGCCTTTCTTGTCGGCATCGCGCAGCACCGGCACGACCAGGCCGTTTGGCGTATCGGCCGCGAAACCGATGTGGAAATACTGCTTGTAGACGAGCTGGTCGCCGTCGAGGCTGGTGTTGAACTCGGGGAATTTCTTGAGACAGGCGACGACCGCCTTGATCACGAACGCGAGCATCGTGACCTTCACGCCCGACTTCTCGTTCTCCTTGTTCGTCGAAACGCGGAAGGCTTCGAGCTCGGTGATGTCGGCATCGTCGTTGTTCGTGACGTGCGGGATCAGCACCCAGTTGCGATGCAGGTTCGCACCGCTGAGCTTCTTGATGCGCGACAGGTCCTTGCGCTCGACCGGGCCGAACTTGGTGAAGTCGACGTTCGGCCACGGCAGCAGGCCGGGAATGCCGCCGCCGGCCGCCGCCGCTGCGGGGGCCTTCGCC
>JANXVK010000345.1 GCA_025351675.1 Rhizobacter sp. | reverse complement strand
TCCACGCCGAGGTGATCGACAAGGTCGGCTCGCTGCTCGGCCGCACCCAAGGCGCGAGCAAGGATGCCGGCCTCGCGATGTACAAGACCGCGCTGAAGCTGAACCCGACCTCGGCGATCGCGATGGTTGAGTACGCGAACGGCATGGTCATGCTCGAAGGCGACAAGAAGATGAAGGAAGCCACGACCCTTTACGAAGACGCCGCTGCCTGCGTGCCGCTGGATGCGATGGAGCGGCTGGATGTGGAGATGGCGAAGGCGGAGCTGGAAGACTGAATCCGACCGGTTACTTGCCGATGTGCTTCGCCAGGAACGCTTCGAGCTTCTCGTAGAACGCCTGCCGGTTCTTCTCGCTGTAGAAGCCGTGGCCCTCGCCGGAGACGAACATCCACTCGGGCGGGCGGCCGGCCTTGGTAAGCGCGTCGCGCATCGCCTCGGCTTGCGCAGGCGGCGCCCGAACGTCGGCGCCGCCGTGCACCAGCAGCACCGGCGCCGTCAACTTGGCGGCCATCCGGCTGGGCGAATACGCGGCGAGCTGGTTCGCGTCTTGACCCAGCACCTGGAGGTAGTACTGATAGTCCCTGCCGCCGACCTTCGCATTGGGCTGGTCGTAGATCATCGGCAGGTCGTACACGCCGGCGTAGCCGATCGCGCACTTGAACAACTCGGGCTCGCGGATCGCGCTCATCATCGACGCATAGGCACCGAAACTGGCGCCGTAGGCGCAGATGCGCTTCTCGTCGACCGTGCCTTGCGCAACGGCCCAGCGCACGCCGTCGACCAGATCGTCGATCATGCGACCGCCCCATTGCCGATAGCCGTCGATCTCGAACTTCGGCCCGCGCCCGAGGGTGCCACGAAAGTTGACCTGCAGGACCGCGTAGCCGCGGCTGGCGAGAAACTGCGCATCGCCGTCGTAGGCCCACCTGTCGCCAATGGTGTGCGGCCCGCCGTGCGGGATCAGCACCAGCGGACGTTTGGCGTCACTGGATCCCGGTGGCAGGGTCATATAACCGTGCAGTTCGACGCCGTCGCGCGCCTTGAAGTGGATCGGCCGCAGCTCGGCCATCCGCTCGGGCTGAACCCACTGTTGAAACTCGAACAGCAGCGCGGCTTTGCCGCTGGTTGCGTCGAACACGTAGACCGCTCCGGGGTCGCGGTCGCTGTAGACCGTGAACAGCGTGCGCTTGCCGTCCCGCGAGACGCTGTTGAAGTGCACGTAAGCGCCGGGGAACTGCGCACTCAGCGCCTTGTGCAGCACCGCATCGCTACGTTCGGGCTCGAGGTAACTCAGTTTCGGTACGCCCACCAAGGTGCCCGCCGCGAACGGACCCTGGTAGGGCAAGCCCCGCTCGATCTGGTCGATGTCGCCGACAACGTCCTGGGCCAGCGTGACGCGGCCGGCTCCGTCGACGCCCTCGCGGATCAAGTGGTAAGGCCCGTTCTGCATCGACAGGCTGCCGACCAGCTTGCTGTGGTCCAGACTCATCTCGATCGGCCGCAGGTGGCCCTTGCCTGCGCTGACGAAGGGCTGCCACGCGCGATTGGCATCGTCGAATCTGTAGACCGCGTAGTTGGCCTTGCCGTCGTAGCCGTGGGCGAACCTCGGCTGCCCATCCGCCTGAATCACGAAACCGAAGCCCGGCTGATCGATTTCGGTGACCGTACGCCGCCCCGCAGTGACTGTGTTGATGTCGTAGAGGCGGCTGGTGCGTGCGGTCACGCCCCAAGGGTTCTCGGTCATCAGCATCCGCCCGTCGGGGACGCGCGGAATCTGCGCGATCCGTCCGCTGCCTCGGTCGTCGGCCACGTTGCCGAGCGAGTCCCTGCCGAACGTGGCGTCGCTCTGCCCGCGACGGTACCCGTAAAGGTACTGGATGCCGCGCCCGTCGCTGTTCATCGCGATCAGTTCGCCGGTGACAAATGGCTCGCCAACCGTTCCGAATTCCTGGGCCAGCGAAGACACGATGCGTGTGTCGGCAACCCAAGCGTGCCGCACTGGGTAGAAGCCCGCTTGGGAGCGCACCGCGCTCAGCAGCTTCATACCCTCAAGCTGATAAACGACCGTTGCGTATTCGTCGCGCGGCTCCTTCGGCGTGCGCTGGGTCAGCACGATCAGCTTGCCGTCCGGCGACATCACCGGCGCAAAGAAATTGCCGCGCCTCACGAAGTCGCTCGTCGGCACCGGCCCGGGCTTGGGCTGCGCGAACGCGGCGCCGCCGGCGAGCAGGCCGATCGCGGTCAGGGTTGCGGAGGTGACCAGCGCCAGAGGTCGGGACAGGGGGCGGCGCGAGAGGGTCGACATCGGGATCAACTCCAGAGAGGTCAAGGAAACCTGCGTTCGCAGGCGGCGGCAATTCAGGCCCACGGCAGCATCATCGTCACCAGCAGCAGCTTCTCGAACTCGGGCTCGAAGCGGTCGATGATCCGCTGCGGGTGCGGGCACAGCTTCTTGTCGGTGATGAGCCCGAACTGAACCCCGCCACCGTACGACAGGATCGACACGCCGACGCCGATGTCGCCCGAGGCCGGCACCCAGAACATCGTCTGGCGCAGCGTCGCGCCGCAAAACTTCAGCGGCACGGCCGGACCGGGCACATTGGTCATCACCGCGGTCGCCTTCTTCGCGAACAGACCGAGCAGGCCGTCTTGGACCGGCTTGATCAGCAGGCCCGCAACCGCGAGCACCGCGAACGCGAGCAGCGGCTGGTAGCTGTCCTTGAGCTGGTTCATGCGCGCGCGCACCGCGTAGACACGCTCGATCGGGTTGTCGATGCCGATCGGCAAAGTCAGCGGCGCGAGGCCGAAGCGGTTGCCCAACTTCCAGGCCTGCTCGATCGGGCGCAGGTTCACCGGCACCATCGCGCGGATCTCCTTGCCGGTCGGGTCATCGCCCTGATCGCGCAGCCATGCGCCGATCGCACCGGCCACGCAGGCCAGCAACACGTCGTTGATCGAGCAGTTCAGCGCCTTGCCGATCGCCTTGACCTGGTCGAGCGGCAGCGGCTCGCCCCACGCGACGATCTTCTGGCCGATCGGTTTGCCCTTGAGAATCGTCGGCGAATCGTCGGCGAATCGTCGGGCATCATCGCCATCGCGCCGACATCGCCAAGCACTTTCGCGCCGGTCTTCGCCATCTCGATCGAACCGGCCAAGCCTTTCTGCGGGTTCGACAGCATCTCCATCGTCTTGCCGACGCCGCCGCCATACATGCCGATCGCCTTGGCGGCCAGATCGGTCAGCGGCTTCATCACGGCATCCGACAAC
>JANXVK010000318.1 GCA_025351675.1 Rhizobacter sp. | reverse complement strand
GGTGGCAGTGCCAGGGCAAACACAGCGCAGGGGCGCACAGCGCCATCCGTCGCGCGTCAGCGCGAGGCCGGGCGACGGGTGCGGCGAGCTTTGGCGGGCACTGCAAACAACTCGTTTCGCGCCGACTGAGTGATCGCGACGACGCAGGGATGCGTGATGCGCCGTTCGACCGAGATGGCGAAGAACTCGTCCAGCACCTCGGCTGCGACGCCCAAGGCCTTGACGTTGAATTGCTGCGCGATCTCGCGCGACAGCACTGCGGGACCAACGAAGATGCCCGCGCCGTGCCGACCGAATTCCGTGGCCAGCGCGCTGTCGTCGAACTCGCCGACGACTCGCGGGTGCAACGAGCGTGCCTGAAACCACGCCCGCAGACGCTTCCCAAGCGCCGAGTTCTCACTCGGCATAAGCATCGGGGCACCTTCGAGACAGCGTGGAAAAGTCCCTGCGCAGGACTTGAGCAAGGCGGGCGCAGCGAAGAAGCTCACTGCCGACGCCCCGAGCTGGTGGCTGAAGGCGCGCACACTGACCGATGACGGAATCGGAGCGTCCGAGATCACCAGGTCAAGGCGGTGCAGCGCGAGTTCGGCGAGCAGGCTGTCGAGCTTCCACTCGCGGCACACAATTCGAACCGGCTCCGGCAGTTCGGTCGCTGGCTCTATCAGCCGGTAGGCGATCGATTTCGGAACCGCGTCAGCAACCCCCACCCTGAACTCCAGCATGCGCCCCTTTTTCGGGTGTTCGCGTACCGCCTCCTCGAGCTCGGCACCCATCGAGAAGATCTCTTCGGCATAGCCCAGCGCCAGGCGCCCGGTTTCGGTGAGCACCAGGCCGCGCCCGCTCTTGGCAAACAGCGCGCTGCCCAGCGCTTCTTCGAGCGTTTGAATCTGCCCACTAATGGTCTGCGGTGTCAGGTGCAACTGCTCGCTCGCCAGCGTCACGCTGCCTGAGGTCGCCACCTGCATGAAGTAGTGAAGGTGCTTGTAGTTCATCGCTTGATACTCAGAGTTTTTCGAATGATATGAGTATATCTTTCGTATTTACTCATAGGACGCAGGCGCCTAGATTGCCGATGTCGCCGCATCAGACGGCCAAAAGGATAAGCATGAAAGTCGACATTCAGAGCCAGGATTTCCCGCTCACGAGCGCGCTTTCCGACCACGCCAAACGCCGGTTGCAGTTTGTGTTGACGCGCCGCAGCGACCGCATCCAGCGCATCGTCGTCCGTGTCGGTGACAAGAATGGCCCCCGCGGCGGCGTCGACAAGTTCTGCCGCATCCAGGTCTACCTGCTCGATGCGCCCGTGGCCGTCATCGAGGACATCGGCCTCGACATGTACGCCGTGATCGATCGCGCGGCGGATCGTGTTGGCCGGGTGGTTGTCAAGCATCTCGACCGGTCACGCGCCGGCAGGCGGCATGGTCGTGGCGATGCCAACCCGTCGCCGCCCGATGAGTTCGCCGCCGCCCCCTGGGTCAGGCACTCCGAAGGAGAACGAGCATGAGTTCCGTCGCGATGGCCGACAGGTTCGGTGGTCATGCGGCCACCGTCGTTCCCAGCCCATCGATGAACCGGGGCGCCGATACGGCCCCTTCGAGGGATCAATCATGAGCAAGCATTGGTCTTCCACGCGTCGCTATCCCCGCAACAGCCCACACGCTGCTGCCCGTATCGTCGCGCTGGCACTCATCTCGTCCGGCGAGGTCAAGCCCTCCGAGGTCGCCGTGCTCGAAGCGATGCAGGCTCACGAACAACTCGGCCTCACGCAGCAGGAATGGCATGACGTCGTTGACGAGTTGTGCACCGACTTGTTGGCGTCGACAACGCGGGGCACAGACTGCCTCATCGACTCCCGGATGATCGAGCGGCTGCTCGGCGATGTAGACGACGTGAGGCTGCAACGCCTGGTGCTGCGCTTGTGCACAGCAGCCATCAATGCAGACGGGCAGATCGACGACGGCGAGTCTTTTGTCATGCTGGCCGCCATCGACCAGTGGGGTCTTGACCCGGATGGGCAGGAACTCCTTGAACCCCTGCTGTACGGCCTCGACTTCCAAGTGGTTCGCCGCGGCGCACGCTGGGCCCAGCCCGGGCGCAATGCCAAAGGCCGCAGCACGCGCACGCCATTGTGAACATCGAATCCTTTGCCACCGGCCCGATGTGGGCCGGCTTCATCGTCTTCGTGCTTGCCATGCTGGCGCTGGACTTGTTCGTCCTCGGCGGGCGCAAGGCGCACCGCGTGTCGGTCAGGGAAGCCGCGAGCTGGGTGCTGGCCTGGGTGGCCATGGCCCTGACGTTCGGGGCCTTGTTGTGGTGGTACCTGGACGGCACTGCCGGCCGCGAGATCGCGAACACCAAGGCGCTGGAGTTTCTCGCCGGCTACCTGATCGAACAGTCCTTGTCGGTAGACAACATGTTCGTGTTCGTGATGATCTTCACCTACTTCGCGGTCCCGCCGGAGTTGCAGCGCCGCGTGCTGCTTTACGGTGTGCTGGGCGCGATCGTCATGCGCGCAGGGATGATCCTGGCCGGCGTGTGGCTGGTGTCGGAGTTCGCCTGGATTCTTTACGTGTTCGGCGTGTTCCTGGTGGTGACGGGAATCAAGATGCTGGTCTTTGCCGAGCACCAGCCCGACCTGGAAAAGAACCCCCTGCTGCGCTGGCTGCGCGGCCACATGCGCATCACGCCGGGCTTTCACGGTGAGGCGTTCTTCGTGCGCATCAACGGGCTGCGCTACGCCACGCCGATGTTCCTGGTGCTGATGCTGATCGAGGCCAGCGACTTGGTGTTCGCGGTCGACAGCATTCCAGCGATCTTCGCGGTGACGACCGATCCGTTCATCGTCTTCACCTCCAACATCTTCGCCATCATGGGGCTGCGCGCGATGTACTTCCTGCTCGCCGACATGGCCGATCGATTCCACCTGCTCAAGTACGGCCTGGCGTTGGTGCTGGTGTTCATCGGCGGAAAGATGCTGGCCATGCCGTGGTTCCACATGCCGATCCAGTGGTCGCTGGGCATCGTGGGCTCGATCATCCTGATCTCGGTCATCCTCAGCCTGAAGCTGTCGCGTCGCAAACCCTCAGTGAGCGCTTCATGACCCACGCTGCAACGCAGAACGCCGTGCCGACGCCGGCCCTCGAACGACGAGACGCCATCGGACGGCTTGTTGCCGTGACCTGGCATGGCGCTGGGGTCAGTGCCGACATTGCTGGCAGGCGCTGGCTGGTGGCGATCGATGGCTCCGAGTGCTCGCTGCGAACCCTCGCGACGACGGCAGACCTGGTCGCGCCGGGGCGCGACAGCGAAATCGACCTCGTGAATGTGCAGCCCTGGCTGGTCAATGAAGCTGCAGAGACCGAACTGCCGCGACGCGGCTGGGCAGCCACGGCCCCGGCGCGCGAGTTGCTCGACGCGGCATCGGTCCGCTGGCGGCTGCACGTCGTATTGGGCGAGGCGGCGCCAGAGATCGCAGGCATGGCCGATGCGCTGGGCAGCCGCGCCATCGCCATCGGCTCGCACGGGCTGACCGCCACCGAATCCCTGTTGCTGGGCTCGGTGGCCTACAAGGTCGTGCACCTGGCCAAGCTGCCCGTCCTGATCGTGCGTTGATGCCTGTGCGCGCCCATGGCCGACGATGACCTACTTCGAACCCGTCAACCTGTTCTTTCTGCTCGGCGCGATCGCC
>JANXVK010000355.1 GCA_025351675.1 Rhizobacter sp. | reverse complement strand
CGTCGGGCGGCGCGCGTTACGCCGGCCGCGCCGGCATCACGACGATGCCGTCCTCGTCCGCCACCAGCCACTCGCCCGGCCGCACCGGCACGCCCTGAATCTGCACCGCCACGTCGCGCTGGCCCTGGTCGCGCCGCTCGGTCGGCATCGGGATCAGCGCGAGTGCGCGGATGCCGACATCGCACTCGATCAGCTCGGCGCTGTCGCGCACGCAGCCATCGACAATCACGCCGGCCCAGCCGTTCTTCGCCGCGGCCGCCGCGATGTTGCCGCCGACCAGCGCGCGCCGCAGCGAGCCGCCCCCGTCGACCACGAGCACGCGGCCGTGGCCCCGTTCTTCGAGCGCGGCTTTCACGAACGAGTTGTCTTCAAAGCAGGTCACGGTCGCGACCGTACCGGCGAAGCGCACGCGCTTGCCGAACGAGCGGAACACCGGCGGCAGCACGCGGAAGCCGTCGTTCGCATTCGCCTTGTTCGCGTCGCAAAGGTCACCGGTGACGAGGTCTGAAGCGCTGCTCATGGGGGGTTCACCTTCCTGAGGTCATGGGTCACTGACGCGCCGGCGCTGCGCCGAATCGCCGTCAGCGTCGCGCGCGAGGTGCTGACATCGGCATCGAGCTTGACGTGGATCAGCGTCGGCTTGTCGGCCGCGAGCGCCGCGGCGAACGCAGGCTCGAACTGCGCGGTCGCGTCGACGAAGCTCGCGGCCCAGCCGTGGGCCCGCGCGAGCGCCGCGAAGTCCGGGTTGAACAGGTCGCTGCCGCTGACCCGGCCCGGGTACGCGCGCTCCTGGTGCATGCGGATCGTGCCGTAGGTGCCGTTGTCGATGACGATCACGATCAGCTTGCCTCGCCCGATCCTCCCGGCGCGGTAGCCGGTCGCAGTCGCGAGTTCTTGCCCGGTCATCAGAAAGTCGCCGTCGCCGGCGATGTTGATCGCGGTGCGCCCCGGGTACAGGATCGACGCGGCCACGGCCGCCGGCACGCCGTAGCCCATCGCGCCCGACGTCGGCGCGAGCTGCGTGCGGCCACCGCGCTGCAGCCCCGGGTAGCGGTAGAAGCGGTGCAGCCAGCCGCTGTAGTTGCCGGCGCCGTTGGTCAGCACGCTGTCGGCCGGCGCGAGGCGCTGGATCGTCTTGACGAGCTCGGCCATGTCGAGCGGTTCGACCGGCACGGCTTCGTGATTGGCTTCGTAGTCGGCATGCGCCGAAGCAGTCCAGTCGTTCCACGGCAGTGACGGTGGCGGCGCGAGACCCTCGAGCGCCTTCGCGGCACAGGCCATCGCCGATTGCAGCATCAGGTCGGCGGCGTAGACGCGGCCGAGTTCTTCCGGCCCGGCGTGGATATGGATCAGCTTTTGCGCTGGCCGCGGCGCGCGCAAATGCGTGTAACCGCCGGTCGTCATCTCGCCCAGCCGCGCGCCGACGGCGAGGATCAGGTCAGCTTCGGCGATGCGCTGCGCGAGCCGCGGGTTGATGCCGATGCCGACATCGCCGGCATAGTTCGGATGCGCGTTATCGAACAAATCCTGGAAGCGGAATGCGCAGCCAACCGGCAGATTCCATCCTTCGGCGAAACGCTGCATCGCGTCGCACGAAGCGGCATCCCAACCGCTGCCGCCGACGATCACGAACGGCCGCTGCGCCGCCAGCAGCATCGTGCGCAGCTCGCGCAGCGCGCCGGGCGCGGGCCACGCGAGCGCCGGCTCGATGCGCGGCAGCACCGGGGCGTCGGTCAGCGCGGTCAGCATGTCCTCCGGCAGCACCAGCACCACCGGCCCGGGCCGCCCCTGCATCGCGACATGGAAAGCGCGTGCGATGTACTCGGGCAGCCGCGCCGGATCGTGCACCTCGCCGACCCATTTTGCGAAGCCGAGCGTGCCGGGGCCGAACATCTGGCGGTAGTCGAGCTCCTGGAACGCCTCGCGATCGCGCTGGTCGCTCGCGACCTGGCCGATGAACAGGATCATCGGCGTGCTGTCCTGGAACGCGGTGTGCAGTCCGATGCTCGCGTTCGTCGCGCCCGGCCCGCGGGTGACGAAGCAGATGCCGGGCCGCCCGCTCAGCTTGCCCTGCGCCTCGGCCATGAAGGCCGCGCCGCCCTCTTGCCGGCAGGCGATGAAACGGATCGCATCGCGGTGCTCGTAGAAGCCGTCGAGCACCGCCAGATAACTCTCGCCCGGCACGCCGAAGACGGTGTCGACACCTTGCGCGATCAGGGCTTCGACGAGCAGGTGGCCGGCAGGGCGGGCGGCGATGGCGACGGTCATGGGCGATGGGCAAAGCAGCGAAGCCGCCAGTGTGCACCGAACGACGCCCGCCCTCGTCGCGCCGGCGCGCGGCGAATCTGCGGGTTCACACTGATTTCGCTAATTCACTGAATGGTGAATTATGGCGGCATGACGACCGTGACCGCCCCGCCGCCGGAGACTCGCACCCGCGATGCCGACCGCACGCAGCAGGCGATCCTCAGCGCGGCGGTCGCAGAGTTCTCGGACGCCGGCCTGGGCGGCGCGCGGGTCGAGCGCATCGCCGAGCGTGCCGGCGTCAACAAGCGGCTGCTTTACTACTACTTCGGCAGCAAGGACGACCTGTTCCTCACAGTGCTCGAGAAGACCTACGCCGACATCCGTGAAGCCGAGAAGGCGTTGCGCCTCGAGAACCTCGAGCCCGCGACCGCGATCCGCCGACTGGTCGAGTTCACTTGGGACTACTACCTCGCGAACCCGCACTTCCTGACGCTGCTGAACAGCGAGAACCTGCACAAGGCGGTCCACCTGAACCGCTCGGCACGCATCCGCGAGCTCAACTCGCCACTGATCCAGCTGCTCGACGACGTGCTGCAGCGCGGCCAGCGCGCCAACCTGTTCCGGGGCGGCGTCGACCCGATTCAGCTCTACATCTCGATCGCCAGCCTGTGCTACTTCTACCTCTCGAACAACGCGACGCTGTCAACGATCTTCGGCCGCGACCTGCGCGCACCGGCGGCGCTGGCCGAGCGGCTGTCGCACATGACCGAAGTGATCCTCGGCTACGTGCTGCGCAAGTGAGCGGCGCGCCTTCAACTCACCAAATGGTTAATTGGGACGACACGATGGACCCGTTCGACATCGCTTTCTACCGCCGCCAGGGCCACCTCACCGTCAACGGCGTGTTCACGCCGGCCGAGATGGATGCGGTCGTGCGCGACATCGAGCAGTGGGGCGCCGGCTTCCTTGCCACACTGCCCGAGTCGCAGCGCGCCTGGTACGTCGACGGCGGCGTCAGCGCGCGCACGGTGCTGCGCAAGCTCGACAACCCGCACGCGCAGCGTGACGCGGTCCAAGCGCTGGCGCGCGACCGCCGCCTGCTCGACCACGTCGAGGCGCTGATCGGGCCGGGCGTGTCGGTGTACTTCAGCCAGATCTTCTTCAAGCCACCCGAGGGCGGCGGCCCGAAGCCGGCCCACCAGGACAACTTCTATTTCGGCCCGACCGATCCCGAAGGCATGGTCACCGCGTGGATCGCGCTCGACGACGCGACCCTCGAGAACGGCTGCCTCTACTTCGGCGACGGCACCAACCTCGGCCCGGTCTACGCCCACTTCGCGCCCGAGAACGAGCCGTACAACCTGCAGTTGCCGCCGGCCATCCTCGACAAGCAGCCGATGTCGCCGGCGCCGGTGCGCAAGGGTGGGGTCAGCTTCCATCACGGCAACACCTTCCATTGCTCGGGCCCGAACCACAGCGCGAAGTGGCGCCGCGCCTGCGCGCTGCACTTCGTCGCCAACTCCAACGAGTTCGCGTCGCCGGCCCTGCCGTACGACCACTCGCTGAAGTTCCGGGTGTCGTGATCATGAAGCGCTGGCTTTTGCACCCCGCCGCGCGGCCGTTCTGGCTGATCGTGATGCTGCTCGTGATGTGGGACCTCGTGGTGCGGCTGTTCAAGATCCCGCCCTACCTCGTGCCGCCGCCGCTGGCGGTCGTCCAGCAGCTCGGCGCCGAGTGGCCGATGCTGCTGTCGCAAAGCCTGCCGACGCTGTACGCCACGCTCGGCGGCTTCGCGGCCTCGGCGCTGATCGGCGTGCCGATCGCGATGTGGATCGCGTACTCGCGCACGGTCGAGAGCTTCGTCTACCCGCTGCTGGTGTTCTCGCAGTCGGTGCCCAAGGTGGCGATCGCGCCGCTGTTCGTCGTGTGGTTCGGCTTCGGCATCGTGCCGAAGGTGATCGCGGCGTTCCTGCTCGGCTTCTTTCCGGTCGTGGTGTCGACGGTGCAGGGCTTCAAGTCGGTCGAGCCCGACGTGATCGATCTGGCGCGCTCGATGGGCGCGAACCCGCTCAAGATCTTCCTGAAGTTCCGCCTGCCGCAGGCGCTGCCGTCGATCTTCAGCGGCCTGAAGGTGTCGGTCACGCTGGCCGTGGTCGGCGCGGTGGTCGGCGAGTTCGTCGGCTCGAACTCCGGCATCGGCTTCGTGCTGCAGCGCGCCACCGGCACTTTCGACCTGCCGCTGATGTTCGCGGCGCTGGTCGTGCTGTCGACAATGGGTGTGCTGCTGTTCCTCGCGGTCGAGCTGGTCGAGCGCTGGCTGATGCCCTGGCACGCCTCGCAGCGCCACGACATGAACGCCGCCGCCTGAGATCCGTTCCCTTCTCGTTCATTCACAACGTCAACAGGAGACAAGCCATGAAACGTCGCCATCTGATCCGAGTCGCATGTGCAGGAGCGCTGGCCGGCGCGCTGGTGTCGGGCGCACTCGCGCAGACCCGCGACAAGGTCACGCTGCTGCTCAACTGGTACGTGTACAGCGAGCACGCACCGTTCTTCCTCGGCAAGGACAAGGGCTTCTACGAGGCCGAGGGCATCGACCTCGACATCCAGGAAGGCCGCGGCTCCGCGGTCTCGATCCAGGCCGTGTCGGCCAACTCGGCGACCTTCGGGTATGTCGACGTGCCGACGATGATCCGCGCGGCGACCAAAGGCGCACCGGTCAAGGCGGTCGGCGTCGCACTGCAGCTCAGCCCGATGGCGGTGATCGGCCTGGCCGAGAAGAACATCAAGTCGCCGAAGGACATCATCGGCAAGACGGTGGCGATGACGCCCGGCGACTCGATGAGCCAGATCTGGCCGCTGTTCCTGAAGAAAACCGGCCTGCAGGAAGGCCAGTACAAGGTCGTCTCGGGCGATGGCCAGACCAAGCTGAACGCGGTGATCAACGGCCAAGCCGACCTGCTGCTCGGCTATGTGATGGACCAGAACATCAAGATCCAGGACGCGACCAAGAAGCCGGTCGAGGTGATTCGCTTCGCCGACTACGGCATCACGATGGTCAGCTCGGGCGTGGTCGCCCACAAGGACACGCTCGCGAACAAGGCCGACATGGTGCGCCGCTTCATGCGCGCCACCACCCGCGCGTTCGAGGAGACCGAGAAGAACCCCGAGGCCTCGATCGACGCGATGCTCAAGGCGAACGCAAAGGCCGGCCAGCGCGACACGCTGATCGTCGGCATCAAGCTGACGACCCCGCTCTACCACTCGGCCGAGACCAAGGGGCAGCGCCCGCTGCGCGCGTCGATGAAGGACATCAACGACTCGCTCGACCTGCTGGTGCAGTACGGTGGCCTCGACGCGGCCGTGCGCGGCAAGGCCGAGGACTGGGTCACCAACGACTTCCTGCCGAAATGACCTCAAGCGCGAGCAACGTCGTTCCGCTCGACTTGGTCGCGCGCGCGGCGTCGGTGGCGACGACGGCGGCGGCGCCGGTCCTGATCGAGGGCCGCGGCGTACGCAAAACCTACCGCACCCGCGAGGGCGACACCGAGACGCTGAAGCCGCTCGACTTCGCCATCCGGGCCGGCGAGTTCGTCTCGGTAGTCGGGCCGTCCGGCTGCGGCAAGAGCACGCTGATGAAGATGGTCGCCGGCCTGCTGCCGATCAGCGGCGGCGAGCTCGAGTTGGCGGGCAAGCCGGTGCGCGGGCCGCAGACCGACGTGGGTATCGTGTTCCAGAGCGCGCTGCTGCTGCCGTGGCGGCGCGTCATCGACAACATCCTGCTGCAGGCCGAGATCCGCAACCTGCCGATGGCCGCGGCGCGCGCGCGCGCCGCGGCGCTGATCGAGATGGCGGGCCTGAAAGGCTTCGAGCAGAAGTACCCGTGGCAGCTGTCGGGCGGTATGCAGCAACGCGTCGCGATCCTGCGCGCGCTTCTGCACGACCCGTCGGTGCTGTTGATGGACGAGCCCTTCGGCGCGCTCGACGCGATGACGCGCGAACGCATGAACCTTGAGCTGCAGCGCATCTGGATGACCTCGAGGAAGACCGTGCTGCTGATCACCCACAGCATCCCCGAGGCGATCTTCCTGTCCGACCGCGTGTTCGTGATGAGCGAGCGGCCCGGCCGCATCGTCGAGGTCTGTGACATCGACCTGCCGCGCCCGCGCCCGCTCGACGTGATGGGCACCGAGGCCTTCGCGGGTTACGCGCGCCGCTTGCGTGCGCATTTCTTCGCACAAGGCACGCTCGACGCGCACTGACGCGCCGCCCGACTCCATGACCAGCGGCGTCAACCTCGTCGTGCGAGCCGTCGACCTGCGGGTGCGGCAGGTAGCACTGCGCCTGCCGTTTCGCTTCGGCGCCACCACGCTGACGGCCTGCCCGCAGCTGTTCGTGCGCGTCGATGTCGAGGTGTCCGGGCACGGCCACGCGCAAGGGTTCGCGGCCGAGATGATGGTGCCGAAGTGGTTCGACAAGCGCGCCGACCGCAGCGCCGACGCCAACATCGCCGACCTCGCCGGCGCGACCCGCGCCGCGTCCGCGGCCTACCTGAACGACACGCCGGCGCCGTCGTTCGCGCTGTTCGCGCGCCACTACCCGGCGCTGATGCGGCAGGCACGGGCCGAGGGCGTCACCGACCTGTCGGCCGGCTTCGGCCAGGCCGTGCTCGACCGCGCGGTGATCGACGCGCTGTGCCGCGCGCTCGGCATCTCGTTCTTCGAAGCGGCACAGCGCAACGCGCTCGGCCTGTGCGATGCCGGCATCACACCCGACCTGACCGGCTGGGACTGGTCGTCATGGGCGGCGGCGCTGCAGCCGCTGCGCCGCATCGAGGCGCGCCACACCGTCGGCCTGCTCGACGAGCTCCAGACCGTGCGCTTCGGCGACGATGACCTGCCGGTCAGCCTGCGTGCGGTGATCGGTCGCCACGGCCACACGCACTTCAAGATCAAGCTCGGCGGCGAACCGGCGTTCGACCTGGAGCGCCTGCGGGTCGTTCTCGCGGTGCTCGACGCCACCGCGGGCAACTATCGCTACACGGTCGATGGCAACGAGCAGTATGCGAGTCGCGAGGCGCTCGACGAGCTGCTCGCCGGGCTGCGCCCGCTCAAGGCGCCGCTCTACATCGAGCAGCCGATGCCACGCGAACTGAGCCTCGACGCGCCACTGCCTTTGAGCCCGCCCGCGCCGCTGCTGATGGACGAGGCCGACGGCACGCTGGATGCCTTCGTGCGGGGTCGCCCGCTCGGATGGACGGGCGTTTCGAGCAAGGGCTGCAAAGGTGTCTACAAATCGCTGATCAACCGGGCGCGCTGCGATCGCTGGAACCGCGAAGCTGTCGGGTCAGCACCAGCCTGCTTCATGTCGGCCGAGGATCTGACCTGTCAGGCCGGCCTCGCCGTGCAGCAGGATCTGGCGCTCGCCGCACTGCTCGGCCTGACTCACTGCGAGCGCAACGGCCACCACTACGGCGACGGCTTCGGCGATGCGCCGGCCGTCGAACAGGCGGCCTTCGCCGCCGCCCACCCCGATCTCTACAGAAACGGCCCGCACGGTGCGCACCTGCGAATCGACGCGGGCCGAATCTCGCTCGATTCTTTGCGTGGACCCGGCTTCGCGCACGCGGCCGACCCGGATTTCACGAACATGCACGCCCTCGGCGACGCGGCCTGAGCGCCCAACACCAACGCTTTCTTCAGGAGTACCCGATGATCTTCACACGACGCGCCCTCTTCGCAGCGCTCGCACTGGCCGCCGCCGGCGCAGCCCATGCCCAAGCCTGGCCGACCAAACCGATCCGCGTGATCGTGCCGTTCGCGGCCGGCAGCACCACCGACATCATCGCGCGTGCGATCGCCGACAAGGTCGGCGCCGGCCTCGGCCAGACGCTGGTGGTCGACAACCGCGCCGGCGCGAGCGGCACGATCGGGCAGCAGGCGGTGGCCCTCGCTGCGGCGGACGGCTACACGATCATGATCCACTCGTCGTCGCACACCGTCAGCCCGTCAACCTTCGCGAAGCTGCCGTTCGACACGCTCGGCGACTTCGCCGGCGTGACGCCGATCTCGTCGCTGCCGAACGCGCTGGTGATCGCGCCGTCGAAGAACATCAAAACCCTGCAGGAGCTGCTCGCCGCCGCGCGAGCCAAGCCGGGCAGCATCAACTTCGCGTCCGCCGGTCAGGGCAGCGCGACGCACCTGAACGCCGAGAAGTTCAAGATGGCGGCGAAGATCGAGGCGACCAACATCCCGTTCAAGGGCTCGGCCGAGGCGGTCAGCGAAGTGCTGTCGGGGCGGGTCGACTACTACTTCTCGCCAATCGCGCCGGTGATCGGTCAGATTCAGTCAGGACAGTTGGTCGCGCTCGCGGTCGGCTCGCCGAAGCGCGCTGCCGCCCTGCCCGACGTGCCGACGACGGCCGAGGCCGG
>JANXVK010000154.1 GCA_025351675.1 Rhizobacter sp. | reverse complement strand
GTACTCGCCGATCACCTGCATCGGCGTTGTCTTGGGGTTCACCACCAGCAAGCCACCGCCCCTCAGGGTGATGAACCCCAGCGAACTGCTCGAATCGACGAGCGCGACGATCGGCGCGTTGTCGGGCCTCATCACGACATCCTCGCAGCGGTTGCCGTAGGGTGTGAGGCATGCGGCCAGGTCGAGCGTCGCCAGCGGATTTAAGGTGAACGTCTGGGTCGCGAAGTCGGCGTCGATGCGTTCAAGCAGCTTGCCGTTCTGGTTGGCGACCAGGATGTAGGAGTCATCCGGTGCCGGCGTCGCGGCATGGGCTTGCCGGGCACCCCCGGCGCCGGGTGACGCGCGCAAGCAGGCCACGGGTGTTCGTGTGGCGGCGTCAAAGACCACCACATGCCCGCTCGTCACGAAGGACAGCACGGCATGGCTGTGGCTGGCATTGAAGGACAGCATGTGCGGCCGCACGGGCTGCGCCCCGGTGCGCGCCAGGCACAAGGAAGCGGTGGCCGCGGAAAGGTCGAGCACGTCGGTGGGCTTGGCGGATTCGGCCGCTTTGCCGCTGAGCTCATTGCCATCGAAGATGTGGATGGTGCCGCCGAAGGCCTTGCCGCTGGAGTTGGACTGGTCGATCAACCAGACCTCGAAGTCGGAGGCCTGGGCGGATGAGCTGAACGCCATCGCCGTGGCAAGAAGCCCTGCCATTGCATGCGACAGAACCAAGGAAAGAATTTGTCGTTTGAACACGGTTATCACCTTTGTATTGATTACAGCAACCACTGCAGCGCCATCTGCAGCCCCAGACCCAGCAGCACGACGCCGCTGACGCGAAACAGCCATGCCAGCGACCACGGGTGCAAGCGCAGCCAGTGGGTGAGCGCTGCAGCACCGAACCCGAGCGGCGCTTTGACCATCCAGGCGAGTAACGCAAACACGAGCCCGAGGACAAACAGCGACAGACCGGCGTGGCGGGCGCCCGGCACCACAAACTGCGGCAGGAACGCGAGGTAGAAAAGGATGATCTTCGGGTTGCACAAGTTGGACAGCGCGCCATCGAAGAACATGCGTGCGAGCGGCTTCGGCGCCGTGCCTTGGATGGCCAAGGGCCCTTGCGGCGTGCGCAGCAACTGCAGGCCCAGGTAGACCAGGTAGGCGGCGCCAACGAACTGCAGCGCGAGGTACAGCGACTCCGAGGCACGGACCAGCGCACCGAGCCCCAGCGCTGCCACCAAGGTGTGCACGACGAGGCCCGAACAGACCCCGGTGACCGTGGCCAGGCCCGCAGCCGCGCCCTGGGCGATGGAACGCGACAGGACGAGGGTCAGGTCCTGCCCCGGCGTGACGATGAGCACCAGCGATGTGGCCACGAACAGCGGCCAGTTGACTTCGATCATGAGCGACTCCTGCGGTGGTGGCTGCGGCTGGCGTCAGAACGTCAGCGCACTGCCGTCGGCGGAGTGCGCGAGCACCGACGGCATGCCCTGCAGGCGCACGCTGGACAGCCTGGCGAGCGGCGCGGCAGAGCCGCCTGCCGGCAGGCTGCATGCGCCGTCGCAAGGCGAGCACAGACCGATTTGCCCGCCCGCTTCGACGAACGATTCGATCAAGTCGGCGAGTGCGGGAAAGCCAGTCACGCGCACGCCGTCGGCGCGGCCTTCATAGCCCCAGTGCGCGCCGTCGCCGGCCAGGAAGACGAGCGTGGGCTGGTCCATCGACGCGGCCGTCAGCGCGGCCGTGAAGGCTAGCGTGGCGCGCATGCCGTCGTCGCTGGCGCCGCTGACAAGGATCACCGTGCAGTTGCGAGGCTCGAGCGCGCGGTGCAGGCGCGGGACCGGGGTCGTAACGATGGGTGAGGTGGCGACTCGCATGTTCCAGGCTCCTTGCCGGACTTGCCGGACTTGCCGCGTCTTGCGGCCGTTGCAGGTCCCGCGGCGCCAGTGCGGCGTCCTGCGGGTTGATGCCTGTACTGTGGGCTGCCGACCGCGGTGCCGTCCCCAACCGGCCCCAAAGCTTTCCCAAATTTGCAGCCTTTTGGGGCTGCAGCGATGCGGGCGCGCAGAACGGCGGCAGCAGCCTTATTCAGGGCCGCGGCGTCCAAGAGCGGGCAAGCCGGCCTCGGGGTCGCCAGCTCCGCTTTCCGCTGCGCATGCCCGAGCACGCGGCGCAGGAAGGGGCTTGTCGATGAGAGGCCGGGAAGCTGCCGGTCGCCAGCGACCCGTGCTGGCCGGTTGCTGTCTTTGACGCGACCGCATCGATCGACTGCATCCGCCTGGTTGCCGACTCGCGCGTCGACCTGAGGCCAGGCAGCACCGATCGCCAGTCGGCACTTGCGAGCGGCAGGCCCACCCGCACATGGCGCGGCATGCCCATTCAACCTCTGCCGCTGCAGCACGCCCAAAGGCCAGGGGTTTCCGCGCGCCCCAAACCCCCACCCGCTGAACGACCGCTTCGGAAAATGCGAATGGCGCCGGCGTGCAACGCGCGCGTAAACTGCGTCGCTCACAAGAGCCCGGAGACCTCGTCATGAAGCTGCCCCATTTCTCGAAAGCCCTCGTCGCCGCAGGCGTGACGCTTGCGCTGGGCGTCGGCCCGGCCGCGGCGCAGGAAAAGCCCACCGAATTGAAGATCGGCATCACGACATTCCTGTCGGGCGCCGCGTCGGTGTTCGGTGTGCCGGGCAAGGCCGCGGCCGAGATCCTGATCGACGAGATCAACGCGGCCGGCGGCATCGGCGGCGTGAAGGTCTCGGCAACCTACATCGACGAAGGCATCGGCGGCGACAAGATGCTCAGCGAGTACCGCCGCCTGGTGCAGGAGCAGGGCGTGCGCACGATGCTGTCGGCGATCTCGAGCGGCAACTGCAACATCGTCGCCCCGGTCGCCGAAGACCTGAAGGTGCTGAACGTGATGTGGGACTGCGGCACCGAGAAGGTGCTCGAGGCCAAGCGCTACAAGTACGTGGTGCGCACCCAGGCCAACGCGACGACCGAGATGGTCGCGACCGTGCTGTACCTGATGAAGACCAAGCCCAACTTCTCGACCATCGCGGTCGTGAACCAGGACTACGCCTGGGGCCGCGACTCCTGGGAGATCTTCCTCAACACGTTGAAGGCGCTCAAGCCTGACGTGAAGGTCGTCGCCGAGATGTTCCCGAAGCTCGGCGCTTCCGACTTCTCGACCGAGATCAGCCGGCTGCAGGCACTCAAGCCCGACGTGATCCTGAACACCTCGTGGGGCGGCGACCTCGACACCTTCGTGCGCCAAGCCTCGCAGCGCGGCGTGTTCACGCAGGGCTCGCTGTTCGTGCTGCCGCTGGCCGAGAGCTCGCTCGAGCGGCTCGGCGCGGCGCTGCCGGAAGGCGTGATCGTCGGCGCGCGCGGCGAGCACTACTGGCTGCACCCCGAGACCAGGGACGACCCGAAGCACAAGGACTTCATCGCCAAGTTCAAGGCCAAGACCGGCGCCTACCCGATCTACCCGACCTACCACATGGCGCAGGCGCTGACCGGCCTGAAGACCGGCTACGAGAACGCGATCAAGGCCAACGCCGGCAAGTGGCCTTCGACCGAGCAGGTCGCCGAGGCGATGCGCAAGATGGAGTTCAAGGCCTACGGCCGGCCGATCAAGATGCGTGAAGACGGCCAGGGCCTCGAAGACCAGCTGCTCGGCATCACGAAGAAGGTGCCGCAGTACCCGTTCATGGTGATGGACAAGATGATGATGGTGCCGGCCGAGCTGGTGACCACGCCGGTCGGGCAGAATTCGCTGGAGTGGGTCAAGGCGATCAAGCCGTCGATCCTGCAAAGCGACCGCCTGAAGAGCTACGACTTCAAGTAATCCTTCTCTCACGATCACTGCGCGCGGCCCGATGGCCGCGCCGCCCGGACCCGATGAACGCCAGCCTGTTTGCCCTTGCCTTGATGGACGGCGTCTCGTACGCCGCCCTGCTGTTTCTGGTCGCGCTCGGCCTGACGCTGATCTTCGGCGTCATGAACATCCTGAACATCGCCCACGGCAGCCTGTATGCGTGGGGCGGTTATGCGGCCGCGACGATGGGGCTGGCGATCGTCAAGTTCGGCGTGCCGCACTGGCTGGCGCTGCCGTCGCTGTTCGTCGCCGCGATCGTCGTCGGCGTGGTGCTCGGCAGCATCCTCGAGATCGGCCTGCTGCGGCGTATCCTCGACAAAGACCCGATCCTGCAGCTGCTCGTCACGTTCGCCGCCTTCATGGTGCTCGAAGACCTGCAACGCATGATCTGGGGCGGCCAGCCGTATTTCGTCTCCGACATCGTCACACAGCTCGGCACGATCAGCGTCGCCGGCGTCACCTACACGCGCTACCAGCTGCTGGTGCTGCCGGTGGTCGCCATCGTCGCCTTCCTCGGGCTGCGCTGGTTTCTCGGCCGCACCGCGCTCGGCCGGCAGATCACGGCCGTCACGCACCACCGCGAGGTGGCCACGGCGATGGGCGTCAACGCCAGCCGGGTCTCGCTGCTGACGATCGTGATCGGCGCCTCGCTTGGCGCGCTCGGCGGCGCGCTGGCCTCGCCGACCACCTCGTTCACGCCGGGCATCGGCGCCGAGATGATGGTGTTGTCGTTCGCGGTCGTCGCGACCGCCGGGCTCGGCCAGATCGGCGGCGCGGCAATCGCCGCGCTGATGATCGGCCTGGGGCGCTCGTTCGCGATCTACCTGATGCCTGAAATCGAAGTGCTGGTGCCATATCTGATCATGGTCGCGGTGCTGCTGGTGCGGCCGCAGGGCATGTTCTCGAACGTCGCGGCGCGCAGGATCTGACGATGCGCCACCGCTTGCCGCTCTTCGTGCTCGCCTTGCTCGCCGTCGCAATCGCCCTGCCCGTGTTCTTCCCCTGGCTCAAGACGCCGGTGCTGCTGGCGCTGGCCAACGGCCTGTCGGTGCTCGGCGTGATCGTGCTGATCCGCGCCGACCAAGTCTCGTTCGGCAACGCGATGTTCGCCTGCCTGGCCGGCTACACCACCGTGTTCGTGGCGCGCGCCTGGCACCTCGACGCGCTGCTGCTGATCGCGCTCGGCACCGCGGCCGCGGCGCTCGCCGGCGCGCTCGTCGGGCTGTTCATGGTGCGCTACCGCGGCATCTTCTTCGGCATGCTGAATCTGGCGTTTTCGATGGTCCTGTTCTCGGTGCTCGGCAAGTTCGGCGGCGTGACCGGCGGCACCGACGGCCTGCGTTTCGACCGGCCCACGCTCGGCTTCGTCCACCTGGAACGCGACGGCTTCGAGACCGCGCTGCTCGGCGTCGCGCTGCTGTGCGCGCTGCTCGCCGGCCTGCTGGTGCAGCGTTACTTCCGCTCGGTGCCGGGCGAGGCGCTGGCGGCGATCAAGACCAACGAG
>JANXVK010000340.1 GCA_025351675.1 Rhizobacter sp. | reverse complement strand
CCTGCGCCGTCTCGTTCTTCGTGCCCACCCAGACCGTACCCGTCCCGATCGAAGACGCCGCAACGCTGCGGCTGGCCCCCGCCATGCAGCTGCTGGCGCAGTCGGGCCGTGAGCTGCCCGACCGGCAAGCGGTCACGCCGGTGGTCTGGATGCAGGCCGTGATCGACGCGCTGTGCGAGCTCTCGAGCCGCGACCCGCTCACCGGCCTGTCGAACCGGCGACAGTTCGAGACCGCGCTGGCGAGCGAGATCGACCGCGTCGCGCGCGCCGGCGAACCGGCGCTGCTGCTGATGATCGACATCGATCACTTCAAGCAGGTCAACGACACCCACGGTCACGCTGCCGGCGACTTGGTGCTCACGGGCGTGGCGCAGGCGCTGCAGGACTGCATTCGCCCGATGGACACGGTCGCCCGCGTCGGCGGCGAGGAGTTCGCGATGGTCCTGCCGAATTGCCCGCCGTCGTTCGGCTTGGCGGTGGCCGAGCGCGTGCGCAACAAGGTACAGAGCCGCGCGGTCGCGATCGCGCCGGGGCAGCAGGTGTTTGTCACCGTCAGCATCGGCGGGGCGTTCGCGCCGCAGTGGGTCCGCTCCTCGGCGCCGCTGTGGATCGCGCGCGCCGATCAGCAGCTCTACCGCGCGAAGGCCGAAGGCCGCAACCGTGCCTGCCTCGAGCAACCCGTCGTCTCGCTCGTCAGCGCCGAAGAGAAGGGCTTGTTGTTCGGCACCTCGAAGTTTGTGGAGTTTGAATGAGCAGTACCGAAGCGCGCAGGCCCGGCGTCATGGCCGTGACCAGCGGAAAAGGTGGCGTCGGCAAGACGTTTCTTTCGGCCAACCTTGCGGCTGCGCTGGCCCGGCGCGGCAGGCGCGTGCTGGTGCTCGACGCCGACCTCGGCCTGGCCAACCTCGACGTCGTGCTCAACCTGCACCCGAAGACCACGCTGCACGACGTGTTCACCGGCAAATGCCACCTCGAAGACGCGATCCTGCCGGCGCCGGGCGGCTTCTCGGTGCTGCTGGCCGGCTCCGGCCTGGTCGAATACTCGCGCCTGACGCCCGAGGTGCGCGAGCAGCTGCAGCGCATCATCGACACGCTCGCGCCGCGCTTCGACCACATCCTGCTCGACACCGGCGCCGGCATCTCCGATGTCGTGCTCTACGCCGTCTCGCTCGCCGACGAGGTGCTCGTGCTCGCCACGCCCGAGCCCACCTCGATGACCGATGCGTACGCGACGATCAAGGTGCTCGCCACCCAGCAGCAGCGTCGCGCGATCCGGCTGGTGGTGAACCAGGTCGGCCGCATCGGCGAGGGCCGGGTGATCCGCGACCAGCTGCAGCTCGTGGTCGACAAGTTCGTCGCGCCGATGCTGCCCGAGGCCGGCGCTGCGCCGGTGCTCGAACTGATCGGCGAGGTGCCGCTCGACCCGGCGGTGCGCGAGGCGATGCAGAAGCGCCAGTTGCTGGTCGAGATGCTGCCGGGCAGCGCCGCCGCGCGGGCCGTTGACGCGATCGCGGCGAAGATCGCGCCTTGATGCAGATCGATCCTCCCAACACCCCAACCCCGTTCGAGCGCATCGGTGGCGAGCTCGGTACGCGCGCCCTGGTCGACCGCTTCTACGACCTGATGGACCTCGACCCCGAAGCCGGGGAACTGCGCGCGCTGCACCCCAGCACGCTCGACGGTTCGCGCGACAAGCTCTTCTGGTTTCTCTGCGGCTGGCTCGGCGGGCCGCAGCACTACGCCGACCGTTTCGGCCACCCGATGCTGCGCGCGCGGCACCTGCCGTTTGCGATCGGCATCAAGGAGCGCGACCAGTGGCTCGCGTGCATGCAACAGGCGATGAACGAAACAGAGGTCGAGCCCGCGCTCGCGCAGCGGCTCGCCGAATCGTTCTTCGGCACGGCCGATTGGATGCGCAACAAGGGCGTGTGACCGAGGCCCCTCGCCCCACGAGTACATCGGTCGATCCCCCAAACGGATGCGGGCCGCCGGCGCTCGGCCCGCGGCGCGCCGTCAACCGACCTGAGGCCCGAGCAAGACCAGCAAGGCCCCGTGGCCGCCGTCGCTCGCCCGCGCCTGCGTGAACGCGATCACGTCCTTCTTCTGCACCAGCCAGCTCTTGACCTTGCCCTTGAGCACCGGCTCGCGGCCGGGTGAGCCGTTGCCCTTGCCGTGGATCACGCGCACGCAGCGCAGGCCACCACGGCGAGCGTCGTGAATGAAACGGTTGAGCCGCTCGCGCGCTTCTTCGCGGCGCAGGCCGTGCAGATCGAGCTGCGCCTGGATCGCCCAGACGCCGCGGCGCAGCTTGCGCACGACCTCCGGGCCGATGCCGGAGCGGCGAAAGCTCAACGCATCGTCGGTGTCGAGCAGCGACTCGACATCGAACTCGTCGGAGATCGCCTCGAGCATCACGGCGGCTTCGTCGCGCTCGCGCTGGCGCGCGGTCGCGGGTGGCTTCGGCCGGTCAGGTGCGACGGCGACTTCGCGCAGCAGCGTGACCACGCCGACCGTCAACGCGAACAGGTCGCGCTCGCGCTGCTCGCGTGCGAGGCGTTCCCGTTCCAGGCGCTCGGCCTCTGCGGCGGCGCGTTTCGCCTCCTGCAGCGTCTGCTTGATGGCGCCGAGCTCGGCCAGCGTGCGCGCTCTCATCGACTTGGCATCAGAGCAGCCCGCGCTCGGCGAACGAGACCACCTCGCCTTCGCCGACGACGAAGTGATCGAGCACGCGCACATCGACCAGCTTTAGCGCGTTGATCAGGGTCAGCGTCAGGTACTCGTCGGCCTTCGACGGCTGGGCCACGCCGGAAGGGTGGTTGTGCGCGAGCACGACCGAGGCGGCATGCAGATCGAGTGCGCGTTTGACGACCTCGCGCGGGTAGACGCTGGTCTGCGTCAGCGTGCCGCGAAACATCTCCTCGAACTTCAAGAGTCGCGTTTGAGCGTCCAAAAACATCACGGCAAACACTTCGTACGGGAGCTGGCCGAGCTGGAGCTTCAGGTAGTCCTTGACCTTGGTCGGGTGGTCGAACGCCGGTCGCTGCGCCAGTTCTTGCGCCAACGCGCGGCGCGCGAGTTCGATCACCGCGGCGAGCTCGGCGCGCTTGGCCGGGCCGAGGCCCTTGATCCTTTTCAGGTCGTCGGCTTGTGCGTGCAGCAGGCCTTGTATGCCGCCGAAGTGATCGAGCATCTGCTGCGCGAGCTGCAGCACCGAGCATCCCTTGAAACCGGTGCGCAGCAGCAGCGCGATCAGCTCGGCGTCGGCGAGCGAGGCGGCGCCGCTGGCGAGCAGTTTCTCGCGCGGGCGGGCGTCGGCGGGGATGTCCTTGAGCACCATGTGTCTGACCAATTCAAGGGCATTGCGGCCGGCTCGTAAAATCCAGCCCAGTCTATCGGCTGCGGTCGATTTACATCCAGCCTTGTCAGGATTTCGCTTGAACCAAGTCCAACCGGGGTCGTTCCTGACCCTTCACTACCGCCTGTCGGGCCCCGATGGCGCCGACCTCATCAACACATTCGACGACAAGCCCGCGACCTTGTCGCTCGGCAGCGGTGAGCTCGCGCCCGCGATGGAAGCGCGTTTGCTGGGTCTGCCCGAAGGCACGCGGCAGTCGTTCGAGCTGGCCGCGGGCGAGGCCTTCGGTGAGCGCAACCCCGAACTGCTGCAGCGCGTGAAGCGCTCGCTGCTCGATGAACTCGGTGACCCCGACGAGCGCTACCACGTCGGCGACGTGGTCCGGTTCCCCACGCCCGACGGGCAGGGCGCCTATGCCGGCGTGGTGCGCGAGGTCGCCGACGATGGCGAGGTGCTGGTGTTCGACTTCAATCACCCGCTCGCCGGCCGGCCGGTGACCTTTGAAGTGCAGTTGATCGGAGTGCTCTAGGATGAAGTCCCCACGCTCACTTCGTTTACTGCCCCCCAGGGGTGCGTCAGCACCTTCGGGCGGCCAGGCGGTACTGACATGAACCCTGAACTGCAAGAGGTCGTGCTGGCCGAGCCGCGTGGCTTCAGCGCCGGCGTCGATCGCGCGATCGAGATTGTCGAGCGTGCGCTGACGAAATTCCGCGCGCCGATCTACGTGCGTCACGCGATCGTGCAC
>JANXVK010000064.1 GCA_025351675.1 Rhizobacter sp. | reverse complement strand
TTTGTGGCCCAAGGCGACAAGGTCGAAATCGACACCCGCACGCACGAGTACCGCAAGCGCGTCTGACGCCTATCGGCAGGACTCCAGTCGGGCGCCCAAGGGCGCCCTTCTCTTTTTCTGCTTCATGATTCGCGCATGCCGTTCGATTTCTCCGCCGTCATCGCGCCGTTTCGCATGCAGCCCGGCCTGCGCCGGATGGCGCCGGGCGCGCGCCACCTGACACCGAACGCACCCGGCGATGGCGCGTTGCGCGAGAAGCTCGGCGTGCTCCGGCACCACGCTCCGCAGGCGCTGCTGGCCGCACCCGGCTTCGACGCAACACCGGCGTTGGGCGCACTGATGCGGCAGGCCGCGGCCGAACACCCCGATGCGTTCACTTGGGATAGCGCCCTCGCCTTCGACGCCACGCGGCTCGGCTGGTCGATCCGTGGCGATGCGCTGCACGGCGACGGCCCGCCCGACATCGGCGCGTGCCTGCGTGCGCTGCCGCCCGCGTGGCGCCTGCCCGGCCTGCTGAGCCTCGCGCTGGCCGAAGACTTCGCGGTGATTGACGGCGCGACCGCGCGCATCCCGTGGCTCGCGGTCTGCCTGCCGTCACGCTGGGCCCCGGAGGAGAAGATCGGTCGGCATTTTTCCGAGGTGCACGCGCCGGTCGCCGACAACCAGTTGCTGATCACGGCCGCCGATCACCTCGCGCGGCTCGTCACCGGGGCGGATCGGTGGGAACGCTTCGTCTGGACCCTCACCGCCGAGCCGCGCCTGATGCAGCACCCGCATCACGTGCCACCGGCCGTGTGGCCGCCGGCGCTCGATGCCGCTGCGCTCGCCGCGCTGGCGAGTTTTCGCACCGAGCACCAGACCTTCATCCCGTTGCCCGAAGCGCGCCAAGCGGTCTTCACGATCGGTGTCGAGAGCCAACCGTTGACCGATGCGATCGACAGTTCCGCGCGCGCGCGCCAGTTGCACGACGCCCTCGCGAGCATGAGCGACTTGGTGCTCGCCTACCGCGGCCTGACCGACGCGCGCGATCGCTTGCTGGCGTGGCTGGCGGCGGCGGCGGCGGGATGAGCGTCTTGCTCGACGGCAATGACTTGCCGCAGCGTTGGCGAGGCTGCGAGCGCTTTGTCGTGCTCGACACCGACTTCGCCGCGGGCCACCGCTTTCTCGCCGCGTGGCAGGCCTGGCGCGACGACCCGCAGCGCTGTGCGCGGCTCGTCTTCATCGCGATCCAGCCGCGCTCGCTGACGCACGCCGAACTGCGCGCTGCGCATCGCGACTCCGCGCAGGCCGAGCTGGCCGACGCGTTGCAGCGCGCCTGGCCGCCGCCGACCCCCGACCTGCATCGCATGAGCTTCGACGCGAGTCGAGTCGAGCTGCTGGTCGCGCACGGCGACGCTGCACTGTGGCTGCGCGAACTCGTCGCCGAGGTCGACGCGTTCTGCCTCGACGGCGAGGCGCCCGCCGACGGCCGGCGCTTGGGCAAGGCGCTCGGCCGCCTCGCTGCGCCGGGCGCGACGCTGGCTGCCGGATCCGTCGCGGGCACGTTGCGCGCGCAGCTGACGAGCGCGGGCTTCGAGGTTCGCCCCACGCGCGAACTCACGCTCGCGCGCTTCGCACCCGGGTTCGCGCCGCGGCCCGCGCCTTCGCGCGGGCGCGAGCACGGCGCGGTCGAGCGGCACGCGTTGATCGTCGGCGCCGGCCTCGCCGGCTGCGCGGCGGCGTGGGCGCTGGCCGAACAAGGCTGGCGCAGCACGCTGCTCGAACGCCGTCTGCAGATCGCCGCCGAGGCCTCGGGCAACCCGGCCGGGCTGTTCCACGGCATCGTCAATTCGCAGGACGGCTTGCACGCGCGCTTCAATCGCGCTGCGGCGCTGGCCGCGCACGCTGCGGTTCAGTCTGCGCTCGATCGCGGTGTCGCCGGCAGCGCCAGCGGCTTGTTGCGACTGGAGGCGAGCTTCGATGTCGAGCGGATGCGGGTCGTGCTGCGACACCTCGGCCTGCCGCCCGAGTACGTGCAGGCGCTCGCCGCCGACGAAGCCAGCGAAGGCGCCGGCATCGCGCTGGCGCGGCCTTGCTGGTTCTATCCCGGCGGCGGCTGGGTTCGGCCGGCCGGTCTGGCGCGCACGTTTCTCGATCGAGCGGGCGATTCGACCGAGCTCCGCACCGGCATCGACGCCGATCGCCTCGAACGCAGCGCGACCGGCTGGCGTGTGCTCGACGCGCGCGGCGAGTTGCTCGCCGAGGCGGCGACCGTCGTGCTCGCGAACGCCGGCGATGCGCTGCGCCTGCTGGATGCGCCCGGCTGGCCGATCGACAGCATCCGCGGCCAGATCAGCATCGCGCGCGCATCCGGGCTCACGTCGGCACGCCTGCCGATCGCCGGCAGCGGCTACCTGCTGCCGGCTTTCGACGGCGCGGTGATGTTCGGCGCGACCGCGCAGCCGGGCGATCCCGACCCTTCGGTTCGTGCCACCGACCACGCGCTGAACCTGTCGCAACTGGCGCGCCTGCTGGGCCACGCCACCGACCTGCAACCCGCCGATCTCGCCGGCCGCACCGCGTGGCGCTGCAGCGCCGCCGATCGCTTGCCCGTCATCGGCGCGGTGCCCGACCCGGCTGCGCAAGGTGCGCGGCTCGACCAGCCGCGCTTCGTGCCGCGCCTGCCCGGCCTGTACGTCTTCACCGCCCTCGGCTCGCGCGGCATCACCTGGAGTGCGCTTGGCGCGCAGGTGCTGGCGTCGTGCGTGACCGGTGCACCAGCGCCGATCGGCGCGAGCCTGCTCGACGCCATCGACCCGGCTCGCTTCGTCAGCCGGAAGGCCCGCCGAACCACGCGCGAATGACGGCATAGACGCGCGGGTGGTTCAACAGGCTCATGTGGCCGAGGCCCGCGAGTTCGACGCGCTGCACGTCGCCGACGAGGCCGTCGTCGGCCGCACTGCCGCCGCGCACCAAGCCGTCGCCGAGCAGGCTGCCGACCCACTTGCCGATACCACCGCCGGCCTCGTCGCCGAGGGTCGCGAAGACGAGTCGCAACGCAGGGGTGTCGACACCGCCGGCCCCGGCGGCCGCGCCCTTCAGGCCGTGCCGCAGATCCTTGATGCCGCGGCTGCGCGCGTTGGCGATGCGCGCGAGCGGGCGCGTCACCTCGGAGACGGCCAGCGCAGCCGTCGTGATCTGGCCGAACTTCGCCAGCGGCGCGCCTTGGTGCGGTGAGCCCAGGCACACGATCATCGGCACCTTGCGCGCCCACGCGAGGCCCTGCTCGCCCGCCAGCGCCTGGGCGCGGCGCGCCACGAGCCCGCCCATGCTGTGACCGATCAGCAGCCAGTCGTCGACCTGCGGCGCCGTTTGCGCAACGCGGTCGAGCAACTCGGCCAGTCGCTGCGCGTTGTGGTCGATCGCGAGGCCGCTGTTGTAGCGCAGCCAGAGCGCGCTGATGTCGGGTTCGATGCCGGGCTCGCGCTCGAGCAAGGCGCCGTACTGGATCGTCTCGCCTTGCGGCAGTGCATCGGCCCAAGGCGACGTGGCCCAGGCATCGGTACGCAGGCGCCAGCTTTGCTCGTCGCAGCCGAGGCCGTGCAGAAAGACGCAGACGCGCGGACGAAGCGAGGTCAACGCAGCGCGCGTGAGCGGCAGCGCCCCGTTTCGGTCCTGCAAGCTCATCTGCACTGCGAGCGCGCTGCCCGACGCCGCCAGCGCATCGCCGACCGCGCCATTCAGCGCGCTGCGCAGCGCGCGCTCTTTCTTGCCGGGGATATGGTTCGGGTCGCTCGCGAGCCGCTCGGCGCCGCGGGCGATCGAGAGCGCGGCCGAACCGCCATGCCGCACCGCCGCGTACACACCTTGCGTGATCGCGTCGTGCACGCTTTGCACGATACGCGTGGGCACCGACAGGCCCGGGACGAGGCCCAAGCTGTCGAAGGTCTTGCCGGAGATCGCCTGGTGCATCTCCTGCACCCGCGACGTGGTCGCCTGGAAACCGGCGTTCAGGGTGGGTGCGTACCCGCCGGCCGCCGATGCCGGATCGACCGCCTGCGCTGGCGCCGCAGCTTCATCGGAAGGCTTGCGGCGCTTGACCACGTCAGGGGGTTGGCGGCTGAACGTTCGCGGGGGCGGCGTCGGTCGCGGGCTCGTCGTCAGGAGCGCCCTCGCCCACCTTGCGGCCGGCCTTGTCCTTCAGTTTCTCTTCCTTCTTCTTCTTCTTCGCCAGCTCCCGCTGACGCTTCTCGAACGAATAATTGGGTTTGGCCATGGGCTTGTCGTTCCTGTCTTGTGCTGAGGTCTGGCGCCTCCGGTGCGCCAAGCCCGAGGTTACGCGCTTTTCTGCGGTGCGATTTCAGCCACGTGTCAGAAAGTCAGCGTCTTGACGCCCTGCGCCGTGCCGAGCAGGCACACCGAGGCCTTGTTGCGCGCGAAGATGCCGCAACTCACGACTCCCGGCCACTGGTTGATCTCGCGCTCGAGTGCGTTCGGCTCGCCGATGCTCAGACCGTGCACATCGATGATCTGCCCGCCGTTGTCGGTGACGACGCCGGCGCGCAGCACCGGTTCGCCGCCCAGCTTGCGCAGGCGCCGCGCGATCTGCGCCGCGGCCATCGGGATCACCTCGACCGGCAGCGGAAAGCGCCCGAGCGTCGTCACCAGCTTCGATTCGTCAACGATGCAGATGAAGCGCTGCGAGATGTCGGCGACGATCTTCTCGCGCGTCAGCGCCGCGCCGCCGCCTTTGATCATGCAGCCGGCGTGATCGATCTCGTCGGCGCCGTCGATGTAGACCGCGAGCGATTCGACCTCGTTCGCGTCGAGCACCTGGATGCCGAGCGCCTGCATGCGGGCCGTGCTCTGCTGCGAGCTCGACACCGCCGCCTTGATGCGCACCGGCATCTGCGCGAGGGCGTCGATGAAGCAGTTGACGGTCGAGCCGGTGCCGACGCCGATGATGCTGCCGGGTTCCACAAAGGCCGTTGCTGCCTGGCCGACGAGGGCCTTGAGTTCGTCTTGGGTCATGGGGCGAAATTATCCGCGATGACCTTCGGCGTTCAGCCCCGGCCCACCATTGCCTCGGGCTTGACCCAGGCCTCGAACTGCTCGGCCGTGACGAAGCCCGACGCCAACGCCGCCTCCTTCAAACTCAGCCCCTGCGCGTGCGCCGCCTTCGCGATCTTGGCGGCCTTGTCGTAGCCGATGTGCGGGTTCAACGCGGTTACCAGCATCAGCGAGCGGCCGACGAGCTCGCCGATGCGCACCCGATCGGCCTCGATGCCACGCGCGCAGTGTTCCTCGAAACTGAGCGCGCCGTCGGCCAGCAGCCGCATGCTCTGCAACAGGTTGTGGATGATCACCGGCTTGAACACGTTGAGTTCGAAGTTGCCCGAGGCGCCGCCGATGTTTACCGCCACGTCGTTGCCCATCACCTGCGCGGCCAGCATCGTCAGCGCCTCGCACTGGGTCGGGTTGACCTTGCCGGGCATGATCGAGCTGCCGGGTTCGTTCTCCGGGATCGTGATCTCGCCGAGGCCCGAGCGCGGGCCCGACGCGAGCCAGCGCACGTCGTTCGCGATCTTTGTCAGAGACGCTGCGACCGTCTTCAGCGCGCCGTGCGCGAACACCATCGCGTCGTGCGCGGCGAGCGCCTCGAACTTGTTCGGCGCCGACTCGAACGGGTAGCCCGTGACGCGCGCCAGCTCGGTGGCGACGCGCGTGCCGAACTCGGGGTGCGCGTTCAGCCCGGTGCCCACCGCCGTGCCGCCGAGCGCGAGTTCGCGCAAGTGCGGGCGGGTCGTGCGCAGGTGGCGGATTCCGTGGTCGAGCTGCGCGACCCAGCCGGATATTTCCTGCCCCAGGGTCAGCGGCGTTGCGTCCTGCAGGTGGGTGCGGCCGATCTTCACGACATCGGCGAAGGCCTGCGACTTCGCGGCGAGCGTCGCGCGCAAGGTCTCGAGTGCGGGCAGCAGCTTCGCTTCGAGCGCGGTCAGCGCGGCCACGCTCATCGCGGTCGGGAACACGTCGTTCGACGACTGGCCGCGGTTCACGTCGTCGTTCGGGTGCACCAGCCTCGCTTCACCGACTTCGCCGCCAAGGAGCTGCGACGCGCGGTTCGCCAGCACCTCGTTCATGTTCATGTTGGTCTGCGTGCCGGAGCCGGTCTGCCACACGGACAACGGGAACTGGTCGTCATGCTTGTCCGCGAGCACTTCGTCGGCCGCACTGAC
>JANXVK010000026.1 GCA_025351675.1 Rhizobacter sp. | reverse complement strand
AGAGCGGGCGAGGTCTGGGACAACTCGGCGATGGAGAGCTTCTTCAGTTCATTGAAGACCGAGCGGACCGCGCGCAAGGTCTACCGAACGAGGGACGACGCGCGCGCCGACGTGTTCGACTATGTCGAGCGCTTCTACAACGCAACGCGCCGTCACTCGACGCTCGGCTACGTCAGTCCGATAGAGTTCGAAAAAGCTCAAAAAGCTTAGGTCGGTGTCTACGAGACCGGCATCAACTCATCAACGTGCTTTGCGATCCGAATTCTGAGGCGACCCCTTCTTCAACAGCCTCCTAAGGTAAAACCCCGCTTCGCGACGCGCTTGACTTCAGATCAAATCAGTTTCCAATGAAGAAACTCGCCTTGCCGCCCGAAATCGTATCGAAAGGCCTTGCCGCAAGCCGTCCAGACGGGAAAGCCGCAGTCCCCGCCGCCTCACCCACGACTCCGATTGAAATCGGAGCCAAGCTGCGCCATGCACGGCTCGTGAAGGGCTTGCTGCTCAAGGAGCTGGCGCTGCGCGTCGGCGTGTCGATCAGCCTGATTTCCAAGTACGAGAACGACAAGTTGCTGCCACCGCTGACGGTGCTTCACAGCTTGGTGACCGAACTCGGCACCAACATCGGCGCGCTGTTCGAGCCGCACGTTGTCGGTGCAAGTTACATCGCCCGCGTCGGCCAGCGGCCCTGCATCGCCGCTGGTGGCAACAGCGACGCCGCCGGCGTCACGTTGGAGCGGCTGGTACCACACGGCAAAGGCCAGCTGCTACAGGGCAACATCCACATCGTCGCGCCGGGCGGTGGCAGCATGGGGCCAATGCAGCACGACGGCGACGAGTTCGGCTACGTCCTCGAAGGCCGCGTCGAGTTGCGCATCGACGCGACGCTGCACGAACTCGGACCGGGGGATTCATTCACGTTTCCGTCGCACCTGCCGCACACCTATCGCAACCCCGGGAACGAACTGGCGCGCGTCATCTGGATCAACACGCCGCCTACTTTCTAGTGCGACCCGGCACCCAAGCGCAGCAAGGCAATGGCACAGGACTTGCGAGCCAAGTTTCATAACGTTCAACCGAGGTGATCCCATGAGCAATGAGAGGAACCCTCCGGCGATCGCCCCGGTGCGCGTCGCGTGCTGCCAGCTCGAGCCGCAGGTGGGCCACAAGTCGGTCAACCTGGCCCGGACGGCCGACTTCATCGAACGGGCTGCGCAGGGCGGCGCCAACATCATCGTGCTGCCCGAGTTGAGCAGTTCCGGCTATGTGTTCGAGTCCCGGGCCGAAGCGCGCGCGCTCGCCGACGCCTTCGATGACGGCGAATCGACGACGCTGTGGGCCGGGCTGGCGCGTGACCTCAACGTCCACCTCGTCGCTGGTTTTTCCGAGCTGGCTGGCGACACGCTTTACAACGCCGCCGCCGTGATCGGTCCGCGCGGGCGCTTGGGCGTATTCCGAAAGGTCCACCTGTGGGCCGACGAGAACCTGTTCTTCGCCCCCGGCAACCTGGGTTTTCCGGTGTTCCCCACCGAGCATGGCGTGCTTGGCGTGGCGATTTGCTACGACGGCTGGTTTCCCGAGGCCTATCGCAGCGCAGCGCTGAAGGGCGCTGAACTGGTCTGCGTGCCAACCAACTGGGTGCCGATCAACGGCCAGGACCCGAACCGCCAGGCGATGTCCAACATCCTGACGATGGCGTCGGCGCACAGCAACTCGATCTACATCGCAGCCGCCGACCGCGTCGGCGTCGAGCGCGGCCAACCTTTCATCGGCCAGAGCCTGATCGCCAGCTACACCGGCTGGCCGATAGCCGGCCCGGCGTCGGCCACCGACGAGCAGATCATTTACGCTGACATCGACTTGGCACAGGCGCGTCGAGCGCGGCGCTGGAACGACTTCAACCAGGTGCTCGCCGACCGCAGGCCGCAGGCCTACGACTGAGCCGCACGCGCGCGGGCCGGCATCTGCATTTCCACGCAAGTTCTTGGCAAGTTTCTGCCCCGATTTTTCACGCGTCATTCAACCAACGAACGGAGATACTCATGAGCAAGTGGTTCAAACAATCGATGCTGGCTGCAGCCTGCCTGGTGGCAATTCACGTGCAGGCGGCCGAGCCGATCCGCATCGGCGTGCCGGTCGGCCTGAGCGGCGCGAACAGCGTCGTCGCCCCGTCGGTCGTGCAAGCGGCGGAACTGGCGGTGGAAGAGATCAATGCCAAGGGCGGCATCCTGGGCCGTCAGGTGGTACTTGAAATCGCCGACGACGCCAGCGGCGCGGCCGGGGCGCAAAAGGCCTTCGATTCACTGATCTTCCAGAAGAAGGTCAACGCGCTGATTTCGATGGAAACGAGCGCGGCGCGCAACGCCGGCCTGCCGATCGTGGCGCGTGGCAAGACGCCGTACATCTACACCTCGTTCTACGAGGGCCGTTCGTGCAACAAGTACATGTTCGTCAACGCCTGGGTGCCGGACCAGCAAGTCGCACCGATCGTTGACTACTTCATGACTGCGAACAAGGCGAAGAACTTTTTCCTGATCGGCAGCGACTACTCGTTCGGCCGCGGCATGCTGGAGTTCACCAAGGCCTACATCACCAAGAAGGGCGGCAAGGTCATCGGCGAGGAATACCTGCCGATGGACGGCACCGACTGGACGGCCGTCATCAACAAGCTCAAGACCGCGAACCCTGACGCGATCATCACGTCGACCGCCGGTGGCGCGCCGAACGTGACCCTGACGAAGCAGTTGCGCGCCGCCGGCATCAAGCTGCCCTACGGCAACCTCGCGGTCGACGAAGGCACCGCCAAGGACATGGGCGCCGACGCTGAAGGCATCGTGATTTCCGGCTCGTACCTGACCAGCATCGACAGCCCGAAGAACAAGGAATTCATGGCCGCGATGCAGAAGAAGTTCGGTGCCAACCTGAAGACGCCGAACGACTTGTCGGTGCCGCAGTACGAAGCCGTTTACCTTTACAAAGCCGCCGTCGAGAAGGCCGGCTCGCTCGACACCGACAAGGTTCTGGCGGCTCTGTCCACCGTCAAGGTCGAAGGCCCGCGCGGCAGCATCCAGATGAACAAGCAGCACCACGCGCCGCTGACGATGTACCTCGGCCAAGTGCAAAAGGACGGTGGCATCAAGCTGCTTGAGACCTTCAAGAACGTCGATCCGGGCGCGCAGTGCCCTGCTCTCAACTGAGCGCCCCATGGGCGTCGCAAGGCGGCGCCCGTCCCCCCACGGAGATCAAGCAAAGTGGCAAAGCCACTTTTGCTTGAGAGCCACTGATGGGACAGACGGCCACCGCGGTACCCGTCTTCCCCCATGCGGCCGCTTGGCAGCTCGTTCGCGAGCGGCCCGGCCGCCATCCCGTCTTCGGAATTCCCCCATGTCCCTGCTGTTTGATGTCCTGAGCACGTCGGCGATTCTGTTTATCGTCTCGTGCGGGCTGCTGCTGATCCTGGGCGTCATGAAGATCATCAACTTCGCCCACGGCGGCTTCCTCACGCTTGGCGGCTACGCGCCCTTGTTGGTCACGCAC
>JANXVK010000017.1 GCA_025351675.1 Rhizobacter sp. | reverse complement strand
CCGCGAAACAGAAGTCGCAGGCGAAGACCGCGCGCATCCCGATCAAGATCGTGCCCTTCGAGACCTTGAAGAAGCCCGACTGGATTCGCGTCAAGGCAGGTTCGCCGAGCACGCGCTTCTACGAGATCAAGCAGATCCTGCGCGAGCACAAGCTGCACACCGTGTGCGAAGAAGCCTCGTGCCCGAACATCGGCGAGTGCTTCGGCAAGGGCACGGCCACATTCATGATCATGGGCGACAAGTGCACGCGGCGCTGCCCGTTCTGCGATGTCGGTCACGGCCGGCCCGACCCGCTCGATGCGGACGAACCCCTCAATCTGGCGAAGACGATCGCGGCGTTGAAGCTGAAGTACGTCGTCATCACCAGCGTCGATCGCGATGACCTGCGCGACGGCGGCGCCGGCCATTTCGTCGAGTGCATCCGCAAGATTCGCGAGCTGTCGCCGCAGACGCAGATCGAGATTCTCACGCCCGATTTTCGCGGCCGCGTGGACCGCGCGCTCGACATCCTGAAGGCCGCGCCGCCCGATGTGATGAACCACAATCTCGAGACCACCGCGCGCCTCTACAAGGAAGCACGCCCGGGTTCCGACTACGCGTACTCGCTGAACCTGCTGAAGCGCTTCAAGGAATTCGCGCCGCACGTGCCGACCAAGAGCGGCGTGATGGTCGGCCTCGGCGAAACCGACGAAGAGATCCTGCAGGTGATGCGCGACATGCGCGCACACGACATCGACATGCTGACGATCGGCCAGTACCTCGCGCCGAGCGGCCACCACCTGCCGGTACGGCGCTACGTGCATCCGGACACGTTCAAGATGTTCGAGCGCGAAGCGGCGGCGATGGGGTTCACGCACGCGGCGGTCGGCGCGATGGTGCGTTCGTCGTACCACGCCGACAAGCAGGCCGAAGCCGCAGGCCTCCCGTCACTGCCTTCGGCGGGGCTCGCCGCGAACTGAGCGATGCCGGCCGCGTTTGCCGAACCCGCACTCGCCTGCGGCAACTGCCGCCAGCCCATGCGGCGGCTCGCGCTCCCGGGCCACTATGGTCGCGGCGTCGAACTCGATGTCTGCGCCGGCTGCCACCTCGTCTGGTTCGATCTGACCGAAACCGCGCGCCTCACCGGCCCGGCGCTGCTCGAACTGATCGGCCAGATGGCCGCCTCGCAAAGTCTGCCGCACGAGCTGCTGCGCAAGGATGCCGGCTGCGCGCGTTGCCGCGGCGCGCTGAAGACCGTGCACAACCGCTCGCGCTGGGGCGAGTCACTGCAACTCGAATGCCTGACGCGGCATGGCGCCTACCAGTCGTTCGCCCAGTTCCTGCAGGAGAAAGGGCTGCTGCGGCCGATGTCGGGCATTGATCGCGCGCGGCTGCTGCAGCGCAGCGGCAAGATCGACTGCGTCAACTGCGTCAACTGCGGCGCGGCGGTCGGCGCCGACGACGAGCGTTGCCGCTACTGCCAATCGGTTGCCAGCCTGCTCGACGTGGCGCGGCTGGCGCGCGCGCTTGACCCCGAAGGCGTGATCGCGCCGCAGGCCGTGCATGGTCTGAAGGCAAAACAGGCGGCACTGCAATGCGGCGCGTGCGGCGCCGCATTGCCGCCGGGCCGCTCAGTCGATTGCGCCACCTGTGGCGCGACGCTGGCGATCAACCGCCTCGCGGATGCGCACGCGCACGTCGACGCGCTCGCGCTCCTGTTGCGCGCCCACGCGCTCGAACCCGCGCCCGAGGTCGTCAAGCGCCGGCTCGATGCGCTCGGCGAAGACCTTCCACGGCGTCGCGACTGGGCCCGGCAAATGGAAGCCGAGACCCGCGCGCGGCGTGCATTCGGACCGGGTGAAAGCGATGTCGACGAGACCGACTGGCGCGCGTTTTTTAGTGGCAACACGAATCCACTGCGCGCCGTGCTGCTGGCGCTGGTGATTTGGTTCGTCTGGTGGTTCTGGTGACGCGCGACCGCGTCACGCCGAGCGATCAGCTTTCGGCGAGCAGCTTCTCGACCAGCCGATGCAGCGCCGCGAAGTCGGGCTCGCCGACGTAGCGCTTGACGATCTGGCCGTGCTTGTCGATCAGCACGCTGGTAGGCGTGAGCTGAACCTTGCCGAAGCTCTGCGCGATCGCGCCGGTGTTGTCGATCGCCACGCCGAACGGCAGCTTGCGCGTCTCGGCAAAGTTGATCACGTAAGCCGGCGGGTTGTAGCTCATCGCCACCGCCAGCGTGTCGTAGCCCCGCGCCTTGTATTTCTCGTGCGTGGCGACGATGTTGGGCATCTCTTTGACACAGGTCACGCAGTCGGTGGCCCAGAAGTTCACCAGCATGACCTTGCCGCGCTGCTGGGCCAGCGTCGATTTGCTGCCGTCGAGCAAGGTGTACGCGACATTCGGCGCCTTCTCGCCGCCGTTCAGGGCTTGGAACGTAAGGTACCCGCCGACGCCGAGAACAACGGCGACAATGACAGAGGCAACGGTCTTGGCAGGTTTCACAGGAGGTCTTTCATGCGGCGCCGAAAGTTTACGTCAGGCGTCATCTCCGCGAGTGGTCTGTGGCTACTGGCTGCGGGTGCGCCAGCGCGCGCCGCCGGAATCACCGAAAGCGATGCCGCGCTCGGCGTGCGCGCCGCGCTGGAGCGTGGTGCGGCGTCGGCGGTCGCCTTGCTCGGCAAGAGCGGCGGCTTTCTGGACAACCCGAAAGTGCGCATTTCGCTGCCGGGCTTTCTTAACGAGGCCGCAAAGGTGTTGAAATTCACCGGCCAGCAAAAGCGCATCGACGAACTCGTGACCGCGATGAACCGCGCCGCCGAAGCGGCGGCGCCGCAGGCGAAGGCGCTGCTGATCAGTGCCGTGAAGACGATGAGTGTCGAAGACGGCAAGCAAATCCTGACTGGCGGCGACAACGCGGTGACGAATTTCTTCGCTGGCAAGACCCGCGCGCCGCTGTCGGCGACCTTTCTGCCGATCGTCACGAAGGCGACCGAGAAGGTCTCGCTGGCCGAGAAGTACAACGCGGTCGCCGGCAAGGCCGCCGGCCTGGGCCTGCTTCAGCGCGACGACGCCAACATCCAGCAGTACGTCACCGGCAAGGCGCTCGACGGCCTCTATCTGATGATCGGCGAGGAGGAGCGCAAGATCCGCAAGGATCCGGTTGGCACCGGCAGCGCGATCCTGAAGAAGGTGTTCGGTTCGCTGAAGTAAGCGCGCCGGGTTCTCAAGGAAATGTGGCTTTGCCACTTTTCTTGAGCTCCCCTTGGGGGGCGGGTCGGGCGAAGCCCGGCCCTTGGGGCTCTCTACAAGCTTCTCGACAGTTCGAACATCAGCGCTGACGGCAGCGAACTCGCCAGCACGCCGCGCCCGACACGCGCCATCGTCGAGCCGCCAACGCCCGACCTCTCGAAGGTCGCGCCCTCTTCGAGGATCTCGATGAAGCCGAAGCCGGGCACGTCCTTCGCAATCTCTTCGCGGAAGTGCGCGAAGCGCTCGCCGGTCTGGATCGACTCGAGGACCACCGCATGCGGCAGGCCTTCGCGGCAGAACGCGCCCGCTTCGTCGACCGAGTTGACGAAGTCGACGATCAGGCTCATGTCGCGCAGCGCGTCGCGGATCTGCGCTCGCATCTCGCGCCGCGAGGCGATCACCAGCTCATGGCTGCCGGCCAGCGGCTGCGAGTTGGTCGACGGCGCGAAGCGGTCGTTGAGGTCGAGGGCAGCGCCGACGCCTTCAAACGCGCTGCTCACGGTGCGCGGGAACTCGAGCGTGAGCGTGGTCAGGTGCTCGTCCTTGCGTTCGACGATCAGGCCCATCGCCCAGGCGGTCTGCTCCAGCAGGTGCCAAGTCAGCGAATCCAGACCGCGCGGCGCCGCGGCGGCCGCGCCGTCGACCAACTCGTCGACCGGGCGATGCGCGAAGCGGCAGCGCAGATACGCGTGCGCAGGCCAACTCTTGACGTCGATCGAGAAGTCGATCTGCGATTGGGCATTGGCAAGGGCCCAGTCGACGGTCGCGTTGAGCAGGCCGAACAGCAGCGAGGCGTCGATGGTCACCTCCGCCGGGCTCAGCGACGGTTTCAGAACGATGCCGCGCGCGGTCGTTTCGCGGCTGCGGTGGGTGATCACGCCGTTGAGGACCGTGGCGAGCTGCAAGCGCTCTCTGTCGGGTTGCTGGCGGGTGCCACGGAGAGTGTCTGCCGCAAATCGGTGTCGCGCCAGAGCGGTAAGCGGCCGCCCCCGAAGTCGGGGTCGAACCGCGCGCGTCACGCCAAGTGGTTCACGATCGGCCTGAGAGCGCCTTGCGGGCGGCGTCGAGCCGCTGCGCGAAGTAGGCGCCGTAGAAGTCGGGCACACCGGCGCCGACGAGGCGCTCGGCGATTTCGGCACCGCGCGGGCCGAGGAACAGCACGGTCGGCGTGAAGGCGGCGTTGCGAGCACGGGCGAAGGCGTCGTGGGTGCGGGTGGCGCCGTCGAAGTCGACCAGCGTCCGGGTGCTGCCCAGATCGATCTGGACCACGCCGCGGCCGTGTTCGCGCGCGAGCGGCGTCAAGTAGCCACGGCGGATGCGCTCGCAGTACGGGCAGCCGGG
>JANXVK010000003.1 GCA_025351675.1 Rhizobacter sp. | reverse complement strand
TCAGCGAGCTCGCGATGACGGGCCTGGCCGAAGCCGCCGAGAAGACGCTCAAGGGTCGCAGTGCTGCATGCCCGAACTGCGGCGCTGCGCTGGAGGTCAAGCTCGCGACGACGCAATCCATCGTCTGCCAGCAGTGCCACTCGGTCGTGGACGTATCGCAGGGCGTCGGCGGCGACCTGCGGCATTACGCGCAGCAGAATCCGCAAGAGCGCGGCATGGCGCCGCTGATCCCGCTTGGCAGCACCGGCACGCTCGCGCTCGGCAAGGCAGCGCTGCCATGGCAGGTGGTCGGCTACGCCGAGCGCTGCGAGGTGCCCGAGAGCGCCGACGACGACAACGCGGACGAGCAGACCTTCTGGCGCGAGTACCTGCTGTACCACCGCACCCAAGGCTTCGCGTTCATCGTCGATGCCGACGACGGCTGGAGCTGGACGGCGCCGCTCACGGGCGTGCCCGAGCGCGCCGGCAGCGGCGTGAAGCACGAGGGCGCCGTCTATCGCAAGCTCTACGACTACACCGGCATGGTCACTTGGGTGCTCGGCGAGTTCTACTGGCAGGTGACGCAGAACCAGCGCACCTTCAACACCGACTACCAAGGCACCGGCAGCGCGTCGGCGAAGCGCTTGAATCGCGAGCAAACGGGCTCGGCCCGGGGTGACGAAGCGCAGCAGGAAGTGGTCTGGTCCGGCGGCGAAACGCTCTCGGCCGACGCGGTGATGAAGGCCTTCCGCCTCGCGCCCGAGACGAGCGCGGCGCTGCAGCGCGATGCGCTGCCGACGTCGTTCAGCAGTTCCTCGCTGCTCGCGAAGATCTTTCTCGGCGTGTTCATCCTGACCGTCGTGCTGATGCTGTTCCGCTGCGGCAGCGGCGGTGGCGGTTCGCGCAACTGCGACGACAGCCGCGCCACCTTCGGCGCGGCGTCGAGCGAGTATCAGAATTGCCTGAACAGCAACCGCAACGGTGGCGGCTACGGCGGCTACGGCGGCTACGGCGGTGCATTCGGCGGTTATTCGAGCGGGGGCGGCCACAAATGAGGCCTCTCGCCCGACGAGTACATCGGTCGATCCCCCGAGGGGATGCGGGCCGCATGGTCCACGAAGCGGGCCACCTCGTGGCCGATTGGAGCGGCCCGGCGCTCGGCCCGTGCGTTTAACCAGTTCAATGACAGGAGGTTCGCCATGATGGGATTTGAGTGGATGAGGCCCGGCGTCGTCGCCGGCTCGATCATGTACGCGCTGATCGGCGTGGCGATCTTCTGGATCTGCTTCCTGATCGTCGACAAGCTCACGCCGTACGACCTGTGGGCCGAGATCGTCGAGAAGAAGAACGTCGCGCTCGCGATCATCGTCGGCGCGATGTGCATCGCAATCGGGATGATCGTGGCCGCGGCGATTCACGGATGAGCGTCACGCGCTGAGTGGTCGATGCTCTGAAACCTCCTGAAGAAGCGCGCGCCTCGGTCCGCCCCGCCGAAGTCGCGCTGCTCGCCTCGGTCTTCGTCGTCGCGGCCTGCGGCCTCGTCTACGAGCTCGCGGCCGGCACGTTGGCGAGCTACCTGCTGGGCGACTCGATCCTGCAGTTCTCGACCGTCATCGGCACCTACCTGTTCGCGATGGGCGTCGGCTCGTACCTGTCGCGCTTCTTCGAGCGGCAGCTGATCGCGCACTTCCTGCGCATCGAGCTGTTGGTGGGGCTGGTGGGCGGGTTGATGCCGGCGGCGCTGTTCGCCCTGCAGTCGCTCAGCAGCCCGTCGTTCCGCTTCGCGCTGTACGCGATGGTGCTGTTGGTCGGCATCCTCGTCGGGCTCGAGATTCCGCTGGTGATGCGGATTTTGAAGCGTCAGTTACGGGGTCAGCGATCCAACAGCGGCGAGGCCCGCCACGACCTGAAGAACATCGTCTCGCAGGTGCTGACCTTCGACTACCTCGGCGCGCTCGCGGTCTCGATCGCGTTCCCGCTGCTGCTGGTGCCGCAGCTCGGGCTGATCCGTACCGGCGCGTTCTTCGGGTTGCTGAACGCGGCCGTCGCGGTCTGGGCGCTGTGGCTGTTTCGCGGCGAGCTGCGGCGCATCGGGGCGCACGCGATCGCCTGCGCGCTCGTGATCGCCGCGCTGCTGGCCGCGTTCGTTGGTGCCGATCGCGTCACGACCTGGGCCGAAGACCGCTTCTACGCCGACACCGTGCTGTTCAGCGAATCGACGAAGTACCAGCGTGTCGTTGTCACCGCCAGCCCGCAGGGCGTGCGGCTGTTCCTGAACGGCAACCTGCAGTTCCATTCGCGCGACGAGTACCGCTATCACGAGGCCCTGGTGCACCCGGCGATGGCGGCGCACGGCGCGCCGAAGCGCGTGCTCGTGCTTGGTGGCGGCGACGGCATGGCGGTGCGCGAGGTGCTGAAGTACGCCTCGGTCGAACACGTCACGCTGGTCGAGCTCGACCCGCGCATGACGCAGCTGTTCTCGACCCAGCCGCTGCTGCGCCAGCTCAATCGCGACGCGCTGCTGTCGCCGAAGCTGAAGATCGTCAACGCCGATGCGTTCGCGTGGCTCGAGCAGAACGCCGGCAGCTACGACGTGATCGTGGTCGACTTCCCTGACCCGACCAACTTCTCGATCGGCAAGCTCTACACGGCGAGCTTCTACCGCCTGATCGACCAGCATGTGAGCGCGAGCGGCTACGCGGTCGTGCAGACGACCTCGCCGCTGATCGCGCGCAAGAGTTTCTGGACCGTCGCGACCACGATCGAGGCTGCCGGTCTGACGACCACGCCGTACCACGCGCATGTGCCGAGCTTCGGGGAATGGGGTTTCATCCTCGCGAGCCGGCGGCCGTATCGGCTGCCAACGACCTTGCCCGCGGGCCTGCGCTTCCTGAGCCCGGCCGATCTGCCGACCCTGTTCAACTTTCCGCTCGACATGGCACGTGTGCCGACCGAGGTGAACCGGCTGTCGAACCAGGTGCTGGTGCAGACCTTCGAAGAGGAATGGGGCAAGGTGCACCAGTGAACGAACCCGTGAACGGGCTCGATCGCCGCACGCTGCTGGTCGGCGCCACGCTGGCGCCACTCGTCGCTTGCACGCGCAGCGAGCAGCCGAGCTACGCCGGCGGCTGGGTCGGCGCCAACGCCGAACGCGGCCATCGCCTGCGCGATCGCAAGGCGGCTGGCGTGCCTGCGCCCGAGCTCACGCGCCGCGCCGGTGCGATCGTTGTCGGCGCGGGCGTCGCGGGCCTCGCGGCCGCGCGCGAGCTCGCGCGCGCGGGCATCGACGACGTGCAATTGCTCGACCTCGAAGACGAGCCCGGCGGCAACAGCCGCGGCCACGTGCTCGGCGGCATGCGTTGCCCGCTCGGCGCACACTACCTGCCGCTGCCGGGCGAGCGTGCGGTCGAGGTGATCGCGTTGCTCGAAGCGCTCGGCGTGCGCCGCACCGAGCGTGGCCGTGTCGTGTACGACGAGCGCATGCTGTGCCACAGCCCGCAGGAGCGGCTGCACATCCACGGGTTTTGGCAGGACGGGCTGCTGCCGGCGGTCGAGGCGCTGCCCAACGCCGAACGGGCCGACACGCTCGCGCAGTACCGCCGGTTCGGCGCCGCGGTCGATGTCGCGAGCGCTGGCGGCGCTTTCGCGATGCCGACCGCGCGCAGCGCGTGGAGCCCGCAGCTCGACGCGCTCGACCGCGTCACCTTCGCCGCCTGGCTCAACGCACAAGGCCTCGTCGCACCGGCGCTGCGCTGGTACCTCGACTACTGCTGCCGCGACGACTACGGCGCCGGCGCCGCACAGGTTTCGGCCTGGGCCGGGCTGCACTACTTCGCGAGCCGGCACGGCTTCCATGCGCCAAGCGATGATGGAAACAAGAACGCGGAGGAACGCGACGGCGTGCTAACCTGGCCCGAGGGCAACGCCTGGCTCGCCCGCCAGCTGGCCGAGCCGCTGACGCAGCAGTTGCAGACCGGCCGCGTCGTGCTGCGCGTCAGCGAGGGCCGGGACGTGGTCGCGGTCGATGTCTGGAACGACGCGGCAAGCCGCGCCGAGCGCTGGACCGCGCCGCAGCTCGTGCTCGCGGTGCCGCTCTTCGTCGCCGCGCGCTTGATGGATGCGCCGCCGGCCGCGTTGACGCGGGCCGCCGCGGCGATGCCGCATGCGCCCTGGCTCGTCAGCAACCTGCACCTCGCCGACGCGCTCGACGAACGCCCCGGCGCGCCGCTCTCGTGGGACAACGTGTTCTACGACCCGGGCAGTGCGAACCCCACGCTCGGCTATGTCGACGCGATGCACCAGAGAACGCGCTCGATCCCCGGCCCGACGGTCTTGACGGCTTACCGGGCCCTGGGCGGCAACACGCCGTCCCAACTCGCCGCGCAGCGCGCGAAGTTGCTCGCCGAACCGTGGTCGGCGTGGTCGAACGCGGTCGTGACGGAACTCGCCCGCGTCCACCCCGACCTGCCCGCGAAGCTGAAGCAGGTCGACCTGATGCGCTACGGCCACGCGATGAGCGTGCCGGCGCCGGGCCTGCGCAGCGGCGCGGCACTGCGCGCACTGGCCGGGCCGGGGGCCACGAGCCACGGCCGCATCCACTTCGCGCACAGCGACCTGTCGGCGTACTCGGTGTTCGAGGAGGCGCTCTACCAAGGCACCCGCGCCGGCGCCGCGGCGGCGCGGCACCTGCGCCGGCGTCCGCGCGCCTGAAGGCGCGCCGCCGAGCGTCACTCGACGAGGGGGGCCGGCCGGGTGCGCCGGTCGAAGCCCGAGCTCATGTAAAACTCGCGCTTGTTCTCGAACATGCGCTCGTCGGCGCGTGACACGGTCGCTTCGAGCCGCTCGCCCTCCTGCGCCGTCGCGCAGCCCATCGCGAAGCTCAGCGTCGCGCCCGGGTAATACTGGTTGTTCAGCTCGATCAGCGAACGCACGCGCTCCAGCATCACCTCGCCGGCGCGCTCGTCGGCGCCCGGCATCAGCAGCACGAACTCGTCGCCGCCGATGCGCGCGGCACACGCCGGCTTGTCGACCGCGTTGTCCAGCACCTCGCCGGCGCGGCGCAGCAGCGAATCGCCGGCGGCGTGGCCGCTGTGGTCGTTGGTCGCCTTCAGCCGGTTCAGGTCGATCGCGACGATCGTCAGCGGCCACGGGCCCTTGCGTTCGAGGCGGTTGAGTTCGTCCTCGAAGTACGCACGGTTGCGCAGCTGCGTCAGCACGTCGTGCTTGCCGAGGTATTCGAGATACGCCTCGGCCTTCTTGCGCGCGGTGATGTCGATCAGCGCGACCTGCACCAGGCTCCAGTCGTCTTCCGCGCCTGGCAGCACCGAGAACTGCAGCAGCACGTTGATCAACTCGCCGTCGAGCCGGTAGTTGACGACCTCGCGGTGCTGCATCAGCTTGCCGTGCCACAGGTCGATCAGCTGCTCGGTAAACGGCTGCTGCATCTCGTCGCGAAAAATCTGGTCGAGCTCGCGCAGCAGGGTCACCTTGTCGGGCGCGTGGAACATCTCCAGCGTGCGCCGGTTCACGTCGATGACGCGGATCTCCTGCATGCAGCGCTGGGCGAACTCTGGCGTGACCTGCGTGAACACGCGAAAGTCTTCGATACCGCGCTGGCGCACGTCGTCCATCAGGCGCTTGATCGTGCTGAAGTCTTCGACCCACAGCGAGACCGGCGAGTCCTCGAACAGGCCGCGCGCGTAGCGCTCCGATTGCCCGATGCGCGCCTCGGCGTGGGTGCGCGCCGTGATGTCCTCGATCGCGACCAGCACGCGCGACCAGTCGGCTTGGTGGCCGGGCAGCACGCTGCCGTTGACGAGGATGTCGAGCCGCTCGCCGGCGAGGCTGTAGTTGACGGTCTGGCTCGCGAAGGCGAGCTTGCCGTCCCACAGCGCGACGAGCTCCTCGATGTGCGGCGCCAGCATCGCGTCACGGAACACGCGGTCGAGGTTCGCGACCAGCTGCTCGGTGCTGTCGGCGCCGAACAGCGCGAGCGTCTTGCGATTCACCTTGACCACGCGGATGCAGCGGCTGCACTCGGTGACGCGGGCGTGGTCGGCGTTCAGGTGGGTGCGAAGGTCGAGCACGCCGACCGCGCGCCAGTTCGCGAACAGCGCGTGCAGCGCGCTGTAGTCCTCAAGCCAGAGCGAGACCGGCGCGAGCTCGAACATCTCTTCATAGTCTGTTGTCATCGCCGCACTCACGACGTTCGGCGCATCAGCGCCTCGATCTCGTTCGCGGCGACCGGAACGCCGCGGCTGATGAGCTCGCAGCCCGCCTCGGTCACGACGGCGTCGTCTTCGATGCGGATGCCGATGTGCCAGAAGCGCTCCGGCACGCCGACCGCCGGGCGCACGTAGAGTCCCGGCTCCAGCGTCACGACCATGCCGGGTTCGAGCACACGCGACGGCTTCATCACGACCTCGCGGCCCATCCCGTCGATCTGCGGCGCGGCCGCTTCGCCGAGCGAGAGGTACTCGCCGACATCGTGCACGTCGCGCCCGAGCCAATGGCCGGTGCCGTGCATGTAGAACTGGCGGTAGGCGCTTGAGCGAATCGCGTCGTCGACGTTGCCGACCGCATCGCGATCGAGCAAGCCGGCATCCAGCATGCCCTGCGTCAGCACGCGCACCGCCGCATGGTGCGCGTCGCGCTGGCGCGCGCCGGGGCGCGTCGCGTCGATCGACGCCTGCTGCGCCGCGAGCACGATCTCGTAGAGCTCGCGCTGCGCCGGCGTGAAGCGGCCGTCGGCCGGGAAGGTGCGGGTGATGTCGCTGGCGTAGCCGTCGAGCTCGCAGCCGGCGTCGATCAGGCAGAGGTCGCCGGCGCGCAGTTCGGCGTCGCTCGCGGCGTAGTGCAGCACGCAGGCGTTCGCACCGGCCGCGACGATGGCCGGATACGCCGGGCTCTGCGCGCCGCGGCGTCGAAACTCGTGCAGCAGCTCGGCCTCGATCTCGTACTCGCGCACCGTGCCGTTCGGCGTGGCGCGAAAGCGTGCGGCCGCGTAGCGCATCGCCCGCACGTGCGCATCGGCGCTGATCTGCGCGGCGCGGCGCATCGTCGCGATCTCGCCAGCGTCCTTGAACAAGCGCATCTCGTTGACAAGCACGGACAGATCACGCTGCACCATCGGCGCCTCGACGCCGCTGCGCGCGCGGCTGCGCAAGGCAGCGAGCCAGCCGTCGACGCGGCGTGCGACCTCGGCGCCGGCGCCGAACGGGAACCACACGGCCGGCGCCGCGTCGAGGCGCGCGAGGATCGCGGCGTCGAGCGTGTCGACATCGAACGCCGCATCGACGCCGAGCGTGGCCGGTGCCGCGTCGACCCCGAGCCGGTGGCCGTGCCAGATCTCCATCTCCGGGTCGCTCGCGTGGCAGCCGAGGGCCGACTCGCCGCTGGCGTGCAGCACCAACCAAGCGCCGGGCTCGTCGAAGCCGGTCAGGTAGTGAAAGCTGCTGTCGTGGCGATAGGGGTGGTCGCTGTCGGCATTGCGGGGGCGCTCGGGCGCGGTGCGGATGACGGCCAGGCCACCGCCGGCTTCGCGGAGCGACTTTGCGAGCCGGGCTCGACGTTCTTCGAATGTGTTCATGCTCATCGTGTTGTAGCCGATGCGGCCGGCTGCTGTGGGGTGACCCGGGTGCGGCGCGGGTCATCGCCCGGCAATGTACGCCGCTCCTTGTTCGTGCGGGCATTCCAGGCCCTGCAAGGGCACCGCAAAAGGAATAGCCTCAGTGGCTTCTCATCTTTCGAAGCCAGCCCACCATGCAATACCGTCGTCTCGGCCGTAGCGGCCTCCAGGTCAGCGAACTCTCCCTCGGCTCCTGGGTCACCTACCACACGCAGGTCGATACGGGCGCCGCCAAGGAGATGCTCGCCGCGGCCTTCGATGCCGGTGTGAACTTCTTCGACAACGCCGAAGCCTATGCCGGCGGCCAGAGCGAGATCGTCATGGGAGAGGCCTTCAAGGCGCTCAAGTGGCCGCGCCTGAACTACATCGTCTCGACGAAATTCTTCTGGGGCCTGGACCGCGAAGCCAAAACGCCCAACCGCTCCAACACGCTCAACCGCAAGTACCTGGCGCAGGCCATCGATGGTTCATTGAAGCGCATGCAGCTCGATTTCATCGACCTGGTCTACTGCCACCGGCCCGATG
>JANXVK010000579.1 GCA_025351675.1 Rhizobacter sp. | reverse complement strand
AGTGGCTCAAGCTGAAGTACGGCACCACCTTCATCGGCCACATGACGCAGATCGGCGAGATTGCGATCCCGTTCGAGTCGCTCGATCACATCCCGAACAACCCGTTCTTCGCCGCGAACGTGAGCGACATCCCGCGCCTCGAGGCCTGGATGGACGAGTTGCGCAAGGCCGGCGATTCGTGCGGCGCGCGCATCTTCGTCGGTGCGCGCAACGTGCCCGTGGGCTTGGGCGAGCCGCTGTTCGACAAGCTCGATGCCGACATCGCGAAGGTCATGATGGGCATCAACGCGGTCAAGGGCGTCGAGATCGGCGCCGGCTTCGCGAGCGTGGCGCAGCGCGGCACGACGCACGGCGACGAGATGACGCCCGAGGGCTTCTCGACCAACAACGCGGGCGGCGTGTCGGGCGGCATCTCGACCGGGCAGGACATCTCCGTCAGCATCGCGATCAAGCCGACGAGTTCGATCCGCAGCCCGCGCCAGTCGATCGATCTCGCGGGCCAGCCGGCGGTGGTCGAGACCTTCGGCCGCCACGACCCCTGCGTCGGCATCCGCGCGACGCCGATCGCCGAGGCGATGCTGGCACTCGTGCTGATGGATCATGCGCTGCGCCTGCGCGCGCAGTGCGGCGACGTGAGGGTCGCGACCGCGCCGATTCCGGCCCAAGCGCCTGCACGACCATCCGCGCAGGCTTGACGCGCCGATGACCGCGGCGCAGGCCCATGCCGCGCCGGCGCGCGGCACGCTGTTCGCGTTCAGCACCGTTTCGTTCGCGTACTTCGCGTACGCCGGGCTGTTCGGCACCTACGCGCCGTTGTGGTTCCAGCATCTGGGCTTCAGCACGCTGGCGATCGGCGCGCTCGCGTCGCTGCAGAGCTCGACGCGCCTGTTCAGCCCCTACGCCTGGGGCTGGCTCGCCGACCACACCGGCCGGCGCACGCAACTGCTCCGGCTCGCGGTGGCGCTGGCGCTGGTCTGTGCGCTCGGGTTCTTTGCGTCGTCGCACCATGGCTGGGTCGCGGCGGTGACGGTGGCGCTGTTCGTCTGCACTGCCGGCGTGATCCCGATGAGCGAGGCCGCGCTCGCGCATTCGGTCAGCCGCGGCGCCGTGCTCGACGCCGGCCGCTACGGCCGCGTTCGGGTGTGGGGCTCGATCGGCTTCATCGTCACGGTGGTCGGCGCCGGTGCGCTGCTGCAGGCGATCGGCGTGCAGGCGTTTCCGTGGTTGACGGTGGCGCTGCTCGGCGGCCTGCTCGTCGCCGCGCACCGCCTGCCGATCGTGGCCGAGGCACCGCACACCAGCGACACCGGCCCCGGCGCGCTCGCGGTGCTGCGCCAGCCGGTCGTCGCCTGGTTCTTCGCCGGCGTGTTCTTCACGGTGCTGGCGCACACCAGCTTGTACGCGTTCTTCTCGCTCTACCTCGTCTCGCTCGGCTACAGCAAGACGGCGGTCGGGCTGGTGTGGGCAGTGGGCGTAGCGGCCGAGGTGGCGTGGTTCTGGTTCCAGGGCGCGTGGCTGGCGCGGCGCTCGGCGCACGCCTGGCTGACGATCGCCGCGCTGGTCTCGATGCTGCGTTTCGCTGTCACCGCCGCGTTCGGCACCGTGCCGGCGGTGCTGGTGCTGGTGCAGTGCACCCACGCCGTCACGTTCGCGGCCCAGCACAGCTCGTGCATCGGCGTGATCAACCGGCACTTTCCGGGCCGGCTGCGCGGGCGCGGTCAGGCGCTCTACACGCTGCTCGGCTACGGCGCGTCGGGCGTGATCGGCGGCATTGCCGGCGGCGTCGTCAGCGAGGCGTACGGTTTCGCGGCGGTGTTCTGGGGCGCCAGCGGTGCTGCGGCACTCGCAGCGCTGTGCGCGGCGCGCGCCGGCGTGCTCGACCGGCGGGCGCACGCGGGGGCAGCCTGACCTGCCCAATCTGCAGTTCGTCGCAAGTGGGGATTGTTCGGTCATCGGCCTTGCCTACACTCTCGCCCGGAATCAGTTGCAACAACCAGAAAGGAAGCCCGATGCGCAAGCCGTGGCTGGTGGGCGGAGGGGTCGCGATCATCGTCGTGGCCATCGCCGCAGGGGTGTCGATCCGCGCCAAGAGCAAGGACGACAGCAAGGACAAAAAGCCCGAGGTGACACTGGAGTTCACGCCGGCCGAGGTCGTGCGCCCGCTGCTGGCCGCGATGCCGGAGCGCATCGAGTTCTCCGGGCCGTTGATGGCGCCGCGCACGGCGGTCGTGCGCGCCAAGGCCTCGGGCACGCTGTTGAGCCTGTCGGTCGCCGAGGGCAGCCGCGTCAAGGCCGGGCAGTCGCTCGGCACGATCGACCTGGCCGATCTGCAAAGTCGCGCGGCAGAGCGCTCGGCCGGCGTCGATTCGGCGCGGGCACGCATGGCCGAGGCCGAGCGGATGCACAAGTCGAACGAAGACCTGGCGAACCAGAAGTTCATTTCGGCGAACGCGCTGGAAAGCTCGCGCGCCACGCTGGAGGCGACGCGGGCGCAGCTGAAGTCGGCCCAGGCGCAGCTCGGCACAGCCGCGCTCGGCATCCGCGAGGCGGCGCTGGTCGCGCCGATCAGCGGGGTCATCGGCCGGCGCAATGTCGTGTCCGGCGAGAAGGTCAGCGCCGAACAGGAACTGATGACGATCGTCGACCTGAAGGAGCTGGAGCTGGCCGGCGTCGTCGGCACGCACCAGGTCTCGCTGCTGCGGACCGGGCAGAAGCTGGCGGTGCGCGTCGAAGGCGCGGCGCAACCGGTCGAAGGCCGCATCGACCGGATCGCGCCGATGGCCGAGGCCGGCACGCGCGGCATCCGCGTGGTGGTGCTGCTGTCGAATCCGGAGGAGGTGTTTCGCGCGGGCCAGTACGCGAGCGCGCTGGTCTCGCTCGACGACGTGTCGCAGCGCCTGACGATCCCGGCCGCGTCGGTCGGGCAGGCCTCGGGCCAGGACTTCGTCTGGACGATCGAGAAGGGCGCACTGGTGCGTCGCCTCGTGATCACCGGTCGGCGTGACGCGGCCAACGGGCGGATCGAGGTGACACAGGGTCTGACGCCTGACGCGCAGGTGCTGGCCGCACGCTTCGACACGCTGAAAGAAGGTGCGCCCGCGAAGATCGTCGCCAAGGGCGCCGGTTCGGGCATGCCCGCCGCAAGCGCGAGCGCGGCCTCCGCCAAGGCGTCCTGACATGTGGTTCACCCGCGTCTCGATCAACAACCCCGTCTTCGCGACGATGGTGATGGCCGCGCTGTGCGTGCTCGGCCTGTTCTCGTACAACCAGCTGCGCGTCGAGCGCTTGCCCGACATCTCGCCGCCGATCGTGTTCGTCAGCGTCGCCTACCCGGGCGCCTCGCCCGAGGCGATCGAGACCTCGCTGACGCGGCCGATCGAGCTCGGCCTGAACGGCATCGCCGGCGTCAAGATGATCCGCTCGAACAGCGTCGAAGGGCGCAGCGAGACGGTCGTCGAGTTTCAGCTGAGCGCCGACATGAGTCGCGCGGTGCAAGACGTGCGCGACAAGGTGTCGGCGCTGCAGCCGGCGTTCCCGCGTGACGCGAAGGCGCCCTACATCTCGCGTTTCGACGGCGACAACGCGCAGCCCACCGTCAACCTCGCGCTGATCGCGCCCGACCGCAGCTCGCGCGAGCTCTCGCTGCTGGCCGACCAGGTGGTGCGCAAGCGCATCGAGCGCGTGGCCGGCGTGGCGCGCGTCGATGTCGGCGGCATGACGACGCGCCAGGTGCGCATCGACCTCGACCCGCAGCGCCTGCGCGCCTACCAGCTGACGCCGGCCGATGTGTCGGCGGCGCTGCAACGCGCCAACGCCGACGTGCCGGTCGGCCTGCTCAGCAGCGCGAAAGAGGATGCGCTGGTGCGGGTCGAAGGCAAGGTGCTGAACCCGAAGGCGTTCGCCGACGTGGTGGTCGCGAACCGCGGCAACCTGGTCGTGCGTTTGGGCGACCTGGGCGAGCTGGTCGAGCGCGAGCGCGAGGCCGATTCGATCGCGCGCGTCGACGGCCAGCCCTCGATCGCGTTCTTCGTCTACAAGCAGCAAGACGCCAACATCGTCGAGACCGGCGACGGCATCAAGGCCGCGACCGAAGAGCTGCGCAAGACGCTGCCGCCCGGTGTGGAGCTGCGGCTCGTCTACGCCGACAGCGACTGGGTCAAGGACTCGCTGCAGGGCGTGAAGCGCACGCTGATCGAAGGCGCGCTGCTGACGATCGCGATCGTGTTCCTGTTCCTGCACAGCTGGCGCAGCACGGTCATCACCGGCCTCACATTGCCGATCGCGGTGATCTCGGCCTTCATCGCGGTCTATGCGTTCGGCTTCACGCTCAATTTCATGACGATGATGGCGTTGAGCCTGTGCATCGGCCTGCTGATCGACGACGCGATCGTGGTGCGCGAGAACATCGTGCGCCACGTCAACATGGGCAAGGATCACTTCACCGCCGCCCGCGAAGGTACCGACGAGATCGGCATGGCGGTGATGGCGACCACGTTCGCGATCTGCGCGGTGTTCATTCCGGTCGCGTTCATGAAGGGCATCATCGGCAAGTTCTTCTTCCCGTTCGGCATCACGGTGGCGGTGGCGGTGCTGGTGAGCCTGTTCGTCAGCTTCACGCTCGACCCGATGCTGTCGAGCATCTGGAAAGATCCGCCGACCAACAAGTTGATCAAGCTGCCGGTGATCGGCCACCTGATGCGCGGCACCGATCGCCTGCTCGACGTGATGCACGGCCTCTACGAGCGGCTGATCCACTGGGTCTTCAGTGGCCGTCGGCATCAGGTGTGGTTCCCGCCGTTGCCGGCTTGGGGGCATCCGTTCGATGCGAACGGCCAGCGCCTGGCCTCGGCACCGCGGCGCTTGCGCTTCGCGACGATCACGCCGCGCGGGCTGGTGGTGTGGGCCGGGATCGCCAGCTTCGTCGCGGCGCTCGGCTTGTCGACGGTGGTCGGCACCGAGTTCATCCCCGAATCCGACGACAGCTACATCCGCATGAACGTGCGCATGCCGGTCGGCACCAGCCTCGAGCGTGGCAGCGACAAGATGCGCCAGGTCGAGGAGGTGGTGCGCGCGATGCCCGAGGTGCGGATGATCTCGACCAGCGTCGGCGACACCGGCAGCGGCTCGCGCAACGCCGGCCAGCTGACGATCCAGCTGCTCAAGCCGGGCGAGCGCAAGCGCACGCAGAAGCAGGTCGAGCAGGCGATTCGCAAGGGCATCGCGCCGATCCCGGGTGCCGATGTGTCGCTCGGCCAGCGGCCGATCTTCGTCTCGCTGCTCGGCCCCGACCCGGCCGTGCTCGACCGCGAGGTGCTGAAGCTGCAGGAGAAGGTGTCGAAGATCAAGGGCATCACCGACCTCGAAACCTCGGTCAAGCCGGGCCTTCCCGCTTACGCGGTTCGCATCAAGGCCGATGCCGCGCGCGAACTCGGCCTGACGCCTTTGCTGCTCGCGTCGAATCTGCGCAGTTTCGTCAACGGCGACGTCGCGACGTACTGGACGGCACCCGACGGCGAGCAGGTCGAGGTCGAGCTGCGCCTGCCGCAGCCGATGCGCGAGAACATCGCGCAGCTCGACAACCTGCCGGTCGCGTACGCGAAAGACGGCACGCCGATCGCGCTCTCGCGCGTGGCCGACATCGTGCCGGTCGTGAACCCCGAGGTCATCAAGCGCCAGGACCTGCAACGCCGCCAGGCGATCTATGCCGGCGCCACCGGCCGGCCGAGCGGCGACGTCAGCGCCGACGTGAAGCGACTCGTCGACGCGACCGTGCTGCCACCCGGCTACCGCTTCGACATGGGCGGGCAGTCGAAGGATCAGGCCGAGGCGTTCCAGGGCGTGCTGCTGGCGCTGGCCGCGGCGGTGATCTTCATCTACATCGTGCTGGCGTCGCAGTTTGGCAGCTTCCTGCAGCCGTTCGCGATCATGGCCTCGCTGCCGCTGGCGCTGATCGGCGTGATGCTCGCGCTGCTGCTGACCGGCTCGACGCTGAACCTGTTCTCGATGATCGGCCTGGTGATGCTGATGGGGCTGGTGACGAAGAACGCGATCCTGCTGGTCGACTATGCGAACCATGTGCGCCGCACCGGCCTGAACGTGGCCGAATCGCTGCTCCAGGCCGGCCTGGTGCGGATGCGCCCGATCATGATGACGACCGCCGCGATGATCTTCGGCATGCTGCCGATGGCGCTGGCACTCGACGAGGGCGGCGAGATCCAGGCGCCGATGGGTCGCGCGATCATCGGCGGTGTGATCACCTCGACCTTGCTGACGCTGATCGTCGTGCCGGTGCTGTACAGCTACGTCGAGCAGCTCGGCGCGTGGGCGAAGCGGCGCTTCGCTTCGCATGAACAGCCGCACGTGGCCGGTGGTGCGATGCCGGAGCACATGCCGGCGGCGAAGGAATAGGGCCAAGGCCGGAGCGAGGGCCAGCGCCGGGCCGCCCGAAGCGGGCCCGACATCCCCTCGGGGGATGCTGCGGTACCCCGCAGCAGGGGCTCTATTTACTGCGAGATGTGAATCACATCCCGCACCAGCGGGTAGATCGAGTTCTGCCAGCGCTTGCCGCTGAACACGCCGTAGTGGCCGACGTTCGGCTGCACGTAGTGCGTGCGCATGTACGGGCGCAGGCTGCTCGCGAGGTCTTGCGCGGCGAGGGTCTGGCCGATCGCGCAGATGTCGTCACGCTCGCCTTCGATCGTGACCAGCGCGGTGCGGCGGATCGCCGCCGGGTTGACGGTTCGGCCACGGAACGTGAGTTCGCCCCTCGGCAGCGCGTACTTCTGGAACACCAGATCGACGGTCTCGATGTAGAAGTCGGCCGACAGGTCGGCCACCGCCATGTATTCCTCGTAGAAGGTGCGCGTGATCTCGGCCTTGTCGAACTCGTCGTCGACCAGGTGCTGGTAATACTCCTTGAACGCGTTGACGTGGCGGCCCTCCGGAAATGCGTTGATGTGCAGGTGCAGCATGCATCAACCGTTCCAGCGCGGACGCGCCGCGTCCGCCGGGCGCGGGCTTGAGACCCATACCCCGAAGCTAAGATCGCGGCGTGCCTGACGAACTACTCACCGCGCCACGCCCTGACCTTTGGGGCACGTCCTTGTCCACCGAGGTCAGGACCATTGCCGACCAGTTGCTGCCGCTCTTCTATGCCGACTTGAAACGCGTGGCCCACCGGGAGCGGGCCCGGGTCGGCGCTGGCATGACGTTGCAGACCACCGCCCTGGTTCACGAGGCCTACCTCAAGCTGCGCGGCAGTTCGGGCTGGAACGACGATGCCCACTTCGTGCGCGCGGCGGCGCTGGCGATGCGCCATGCGCTGATCGATCACGCGGTCGAGAAGCTCGCAGCCAAGCGCGGTGGCGGCGCCGAACACCTGCCGTTGACGGACGGGCTGGACGTGGCGGCCGCGAGCGACGAGACGCTGGTGGCCCTGAACGACGCGCTCGAGCTGTTGTCCAGGCAGTCCTTGCGCCTGGCGCAGGTGGTGGAGTGCCGCTACTTTGCTGGCTATGACGAGGTGGCCACGGCCAAGGCCTTGGGCATCTCGGAGCGCACCGTGCGGCGCGATTGGACACTGGCGCGGGCCTGGCTGCGGCGCGAGCTCGGCCGGGCCTGAGCGACCGCAGCTGAGGCTGTCGCTGAGTCTGAGCTACGGCGACAAGGCCAGCGCGCGGCGGGCGCGCAGCACCTGCGGGTGGTCCTTGCCCAACTGTGCCGCCAAGTCGCTGCTGGCCTGGCTCAGGAGTTCGGTGGCCCCCTTGCCTTGGCTGCGCTTGAGCGCCTCGCCGAGCCGTGCGCGGGCCTGCGCCAGCTCCCAGCTTTGCGGCGAGAGCAGTTTTTGCCTTAACTCCACCGCTTCTTGCAGCGGCGCAACGGCTTCGGCGGCCTTGTCCTGCGCCAGCAGGGCCTCGCCGCTGCCGATCAGGGCGTGGGCTATCAACGGCTGGCCTGGCTGGCCGGCTTTGCGCAGAGGCTCGACGAGGGCCTCGAACTGCACTTGCGCCGGCTGGGCCCGCCCGCTCTCGAGTTCCAGCCGCGCCAGGCTCAGCTTCACGCGCAGTGTCAACACGCCCGCAGGGCCAAAGCGCTCACTGGCCATGGCCAGGTTCTGTGCCGCCAGCTCGCGGGCCTTGGGCAAGTTACCCGACAGCGCGAGGGCGTCGGTCAGAAACAGCCGGTTCTGGATCGCCAGCGGGCTGCCTGCGCCGACGAACTGGGTCGTCATGTCCACGGCCGCGGGCAGCACAGCCAATGCCTCGGGCAGCCGGCCCAGGGCGGTGAGCGTGGCACCGTAAAGCCCCATCGCGGCCGAGGCCGAGGCCGAATCGCCGGCCAGTGCACGTTGCTTCTCGAAGGCCGTCTTCAGCAGACCCTCAGCCTCGCTCAAGCGACCGATGCGAAACGCCAGCGTGCCGGTATTGCCGAGTACTACCAGCGCGTCCAAGCTCTCCGCCTGGCCGAGTTTTTCGTAGATCGACAGGTTGACTCGGTAGGCCTCGAGCGCCTCGGGCAGGCGGTTGGCCCCGGTGAGCGAGATGGCCAGTGAATTGTAGAGGTTGGCGGTTTCACGGTGCACCGCGCCGGAGAAGGCGGTGCGCTCGGCGATGGCGGTCTGGTAGGTGCGGATCGAGCCATCCATGTCGCCCTGGTTGCGCTGCAAGGTGCCGCGCACGAGCAGGCCTTCGAGGTTTTGTTCGCGGTACTTTTCGGGGGCTGTCGCCCAGTAGGCTTCGGCCTGAGGCAAGAGCTCGGCGGCGCGCGGCAGGTGCCCGCGCAATAGCTCCGCGTGGGCCAGCTTCTGCTGCGCCAGAGCGAGGGACTCGCGATCCGCATTCGCCCCGGCGGCGCTCAGAAAGCTTTCAATCAGCGAGACTTCACCCTCGACATCACCCAAGGCGCCGTACAAGTCGGCCAGGGTCACCATCACCTTGCCCGTGAGCTGCGGGTCGTCGCGATATTCCTTGAGCACGCGCTGTGCACTGCGGTCGAGCATCAGCTTGGCGGTGACGGGCGCGTCGCTCTTTTGCGCAATCGACTTGCGGAACAGGCTGGTCAGCTGGTAGCGCACCGCTTCTTCGCGCATGGCCGAGCGGCGCGCCACATCGCGCTCGAATTCGGCGCGTCGGGCTTGCCAGGCCGTGCCGGCAAGCCCGGCCGCCAGGCTGACAAAAACCAGGCCACCCGCCACAACACCCCAGCGATTACGCTTGAGCGCACGGCCCAAGACGTACCGACGTGCCCGCCCGCGCACCGTCACCGGCTCGCTGCGCCAGTGGCGTTCGATGTCCCCCTTGAGCGCATTGACCGTTGGATAACGATCGGCCGCCCCCTTGCGCAGACAGGTCGCGACGATGGCGTCCAGGTCGCCAGCCAAGCTGCGCACCGCGACAGGTGCCGATGCCGCGTTGGCGCGCGCCAGTGCGCCGCTCATCGTCGGCGCTTCGTCGTGCACGATCAACTGCACCACGCGCGCAATCGGCAGGCTGTCGCTGCGCCAGGGTCGCTGGCCGGTCAGCAGCTCGAACAACAACACGCCGAGCGCATACACATCGGTGGCGGTGGTGATTACCTGGCCGGTGAGTTGCTCAGGCGCAGCGTAGTCGGAAGTGTAGGGCGCGCAGGTCTGGTCGGCCCCCGCCGCGCCGACCCGGTCAAGCCGCTTGGCCACCCCGAAATCGAGCAACTTGACCCGGCCCTCGGGTGTCACAAGGATGTTGCCGGGCTTGAGATCGCGGTGCACGATCAGGTTGCGGTGGGCATACGACACCACATCGCAGACCTGCAGGAACAGCGCCATCCGGTAGGCGAGGTCGGCGTGCCGAAGCTCGCAGTGTTCGGTGATCGATTCGCCTTCAACGTACTCGACCACCGCATACAGGCGGCCATCGTCGGCCACGCCGCCGTCGAGCAGGCGCGCGATGCCGGGGTGGTCGAGGCTGGCCAAGATCTGGCGCTCGGCGTGAAAGCGCTCGATGTCGGGCGCGGCCTCGCGGTACAGCAGCTTGAGCGCCACCGCCTGCTCGAAGGCACCGTCCGCGCGCGTGGCGGAATAAACCTCACCGGCGCCGCCGCGCCGGATCAGCGCGCCCAGGCGCCAGACGCCGACTCGTGTGCCGGGGCTCGCCACGGGCGGCAGGGTTGCGCCGGTCGCGGGCAGGGTGGGTGCCCGATCGAGCGGGCCCTCGTCCGTCTCGTGGGCTCTGAGCAGCGAGCGCAACTCCTCGAGCAGTTCCGGATCGTCGGTACACGCGCGCTTGCAGAAAGCGGTCCGCTGGTCGATTGGCAGCGCCACCGCCTCGGCGAACAGAGCTTCCAGGATTTCCCAGCGCGCTGCGTCCATGGGTTTCCCTCAATTCAAATTCAGTGTGGGCCGCGCGGCCCGCGAGATGCTGTCAGTCTCTAAGGCGCACCCTTCAAGGACTACACGCGGTCGAGCGAGGATATCCGCACGCGCGCATCGATCTGTGGCTTTTGCAAACACCCACACCGCAGACCATTTTCCGGCGTTTCGCTGTGGCGGTAGCGTCAAACGCACGCGAAGACGGCCACCGCTGACCAACATCGTGGCCGGCGCTGCTCAGCGTGATGAGCGGTGCAGGCGCTGTCTGGCCAACACGTTGTGGCCGCAGACGGCACAGGGGTGACGGTGGCCGTGTTCGTCGGGCGGGAGGTCGACCACGAGGGTCAGTGTGCAACGGGTCGAGCGCGTAACGCGCATCGCCCCGGCGCTCCACGCCAACGCTTGACCTGTGGCGAGCAAGGAGGCGCGGCGCGAGCCGCTCTGGGCTTGCGCGGAACGAGGCCTGGTGAGCGTGTCGGCGCTTGTGCTCGAGGAAGAAGTTGCGACTTGGGAACTCGGCAGCGCGCTTAAGCGCGTGCTGCCGTGCTGAGCGGCCGATTCGTTGGCAGGTCACGGAGCGTCAGGGCAAGCTGACCACATTCAGGCTGCGGCCCGACACGATAAGGATCTGCTTGGGCCCAAGCATCGCCATGGCGCCATCGCCGGTGCCCAGGGTCGGTGCGGTACTGCCGTAGACCACACCGCTGCCAACCGGCATCAGCAAGGTCTCTGCGCCGCCGGTCGAGACCGCGTACAAGCCACCCGCTTTCAGCACATAGAGCGCACCGGCCGGGTTGATCACGAACGAAACCACGCCGGTAACCGTGGTCGTCACGACACTGCCGTCGGTGGCAATGCGGCGCAAATTTCCGTTGTCGTTCACATACAGCGTGCCGTCCGGTGCGAATGCGAGGCCGCGAGGGCCAGAGTAGCGCGCCGCGCCGGCCGCGCCGTCGGCCGAGCCGGACTGAAGCATCACGCCACTGAAAGTCGTGACAGTCCCAGTTGCTGCATCGATGCGACGAATGGCATTGTTGCTGTCGCTGACCAAGACATCGCCGCTATTCAAGAGTCCACTGGTTGTTGGTGCCACCGCGAGGCCAAAAATGCCGTTGAATCGGGCGCTCGAAGGCGGGCCGTCAACGCTTCCTTGGCCAAATACATAGTTGCTTCCCGCGACAGTCAGCACCATTCCTGCGGCGTCAATGCGTTTGACGGCAGCGTAAGACGGCACGTAGATATTGCCATTCGGCGCAATGGCGACTGCGCCACTGTTACCAATTAAACCGGCGCTTCCTACACCGTCAACAGATACAGCGTTTAGGGCGTTGGTGGATGTGTAGGGCCTGTAAGCCAAGCCGCCAAGCAGCGTGACATTGCCGGCGGTGTCGATGCGGCGAACGGTGGAGGTGCCGTCTTCCGACACGACGATGCGGCCTTGCGCATCCACTGCAATCGACGTGGCGCCGGCAAAGCGAAACTCGAAGGGCAGCTGCTCGAGCACTCCCGTCGAAGTCGGTGCCGATGGAACCAACGTCGTTTGTGCTTGAAAGCCGTTGGCTATTGTCGTCACCTTGCCGGCAGCGTCGATCGTCCGAAGCAAACCGGGCTCCGCAATCAACAGGCCACCGCTCGGCGCATCGGCGATGCCAGTGATCGCCGGTGTCTGGAGTTGCGCCTGCCCAGCCGGGCCGTCTGCCAAACCAGGCCCGAGCGTGCGTGAACCCGTCAAGGTGCCGACGACGCCGGTCGTGATGTCGACGGTCCGCATCAGCCCGGCGTTGTCGCGCACATACAAGGTCGTTCCGCGCAGGAACATCGCGGTCGGCCCCGGCAACGATGCAGTGACACCGGGTCCATCTGCCGGGTTCGTGAGGTTTGCCGTGCCGTCGCCAGCGACGACTTGGGTCGCTCCGGCGAGATTTCCGCTGCGCACGATGCGGCTGACGCGGTTGCCCTGCGCTTCTGCCACATAGACATCATTGTTCGCAACCACTGCGATGCCGAAGGGTGCGAGCAGACCTGTAGCGTAGGTAGTCACCGCGCCGGCTGTCGTGACACGGAGCACCCGGCTGTTGTTTTGGTCGGAGACGTACAGATCGCCGTCCGGTCCGATCGCAATTCCGGCGAGGCCAGAGAACGATGCCGGCCCAGCAATGGTGACAACCGTTCCATCGGGTGCGACGCGGCGAATCCGGCTGTTGTCGGTGATCCAAAGGTTGCCCGCGGCATCGTGGGTCATGCCGCGCACGTCGTTGAACGACGCAGAAGGGCCGACGCCATCAATGGTGCCAAAGCTGCCATTGCCTGCGACGTTGGCAATCGACGAGAGGTCGGTTGCAAGGCGCCAAATGTAGGAGCCGCCGTAGAACAAATAGCTGCCGTCCGCCGCCCGGTCGATCGCACTCGGGAAACCGATCGGCGCCGATGCGCGCCGACCCGTGATCGTGACGGCCCCGAGTGTTATCGCGGCCGGCGCTGTGACGGTCAACACGGCCACAGAGCTGGCAGCCGGGCTCTGGCCGCTGCAGGCCAGGTTGGCGCGGAACTGGGTACCGCTGTCGCCGATGACCGTCGCCAGGCTGTAGTCGGTTGCCGTGGCTGCGACGATGTCGGCCCAGGTCAGGCCGCCGCCGGACCCCGAACTGCGTTGCCATTGCACGCTCAAGGTGCCCGAACTGCACGTTCCTGCCACACTGAAGGTGGCTCGCGTGCCGGCAACGACGCTGGTGTCGGCTGGCTGCTGGGTGATGGTCAGCACCGGCGCACTCGCCACCACGGTCAGCGTGGCGGCGTTGCTGGTGGCTGTGCCGGCTTCGTTGGTGACCACGGCGCGAAACATCGCAGCGCTGTCACCGATGACGGTCGTTTCCAGGGCGTAGGTGGTCCCGGTGGCGCCGCTGACATTCACGCCGTCACGCTGCCATTGGTAGCTCAAAGGAGCGGTGCCGGTGGCAGCGACGGTGAAGCTCGCAGCCTGGCCTGCGGTCACGCTCAGGTCGGCGGGTTGCTGGGTGATGGTCGGAGGCACCCGCCCGGTTTCGGGCGGCGGTGGCGCGTTGGCACTGCCACCGCAGGCGGCGAGCACCAGGCAGATCAAGGGCATCGCCACGGCTTTGCAGCGGAGTGACACGAAGGTGTGAAGGCTGAGGACGGCGTTCATGAGTTGGGCCCGGTTCAGAAGGAGAGCTGCGCGGACAGACCGAGCATGCGGACAGGCCCAGTCGTGGTGTGGACCTTGAATCGGGTCACGTCGGCGTCGAGCCCCAGGCGGACCGTCGGCGTGATCGCGTAGGCGACTCCCGCGCCGAACAGCGGCTGGACCGTGGTTTTGCTGGCGCTGCCCCACACCGGGTTGATGTAGTCGAAGCGGGTGTGCACACTGGCAAGACCTGCGTGGGCGCGCAGACTCAACGAAGGCGCGAAATTCCAGCGATAGCCCGCGCTGGCCGCCACCCCGGATACTTTGAAGGTGCCGCCGAACTCGGTACCCAGCGGCGTGGTATCACCGCCCTTGAATTTCCCGGCGTCGAAGAAGGTGAGCTGAACGTCGATCGGGTCGGCCAAGCGGTAGGCCGCAGTGGCCTTGAAGTGCGTGCTGCGCCTGTCGCACGGCGCCGAGGCGACGCAATCGACCCGGCCATTGTCGAGGCCCGCGCTCAGACCGATGTCGAAGTCCGCTGCGTCAGCGGCGCCGGCCGACATCACCAGCGCGGCGGCCATCCACCATCGCCCGCCGTTCGGCTGCATCGACGACACGACGGGATTCGATCTGGCACTTGTCATGGCAACTCCGTGAAAGGTGTGGCGCGGCGCGCGCAGACATGGCGCCGCACGTACCTAAGAACGGGAGTTGGCGGCGAAAGCGGCCACCCTCGGCAAACTTTCTGCCTTTGGCTTCCGTCAGGCCACGCGCGCTGCCCTTGCGCGCACCTTCGAGCTGGCGGGTTGCATCGCCGGCCCATGCCCCGCTTGGCTCAACACTCGACGATGTTCACCGCCAGCCCGCCGCGTGCGGTTTCCTTGTACTTGGTCATCATGTCGGCGCCGGTTTCGCGCATGGTCTTGATGACCTTGTCCAGACTCACATGGTGGGTGCCGTCTCCACGCAAAGCCATGCGGGCGGCGTTGATCGCCTTCACCGAGGCGATCGCGTTGCGCTCGATGCACGGAATCTGCACCAGCCCGCCGACCGGATCGCAGGTCAGGCCGAGGTGGTGCTCCATGCCGATCTCGGCCGCATTCTCGACCTGCTCGGGCGTGCCGCCGAGCACCGCGCAGAGCGCGCCGGCGGCCATCGAACACGCGACGCCGACTTCGCCCTGGCAGCCGACCTCGGCGCCCGAGATCGACGCGTTCTCCTTGTAGAGCATGCCGATGGCCGCAGCCGTGAGCAGGAAGTCGATCACGCCTTTGTCGGTGGCGCTCGGCACGAAGCGCGTGTAGTAGTGCAGCACGGCCGGCACGATGCCGGCGGCGCCATTGGTCGGCGCGGTGACGACACGGCTGCCGGCGGCGTTCTCTTCGTTGACGGCGAGCGCGTAGAGGTTGACCCAGTCGAGCACCTGCAGCGGATCGCGCAGCGCCGCTTCGGGGTTGGCGCAAAGCTGGCGGTGCAGATCGGCCGCGCGGCGCTTGACCTTGAAGCCGCCGGGCAGCACGCCGTCGGTGGCGCAGCCGCGCACCACGCAGGCCTGCATCACGGCCCAAATTTTCAGCAGGCCGGCGTCGATCTCATCATCCGTTCGCCAGTGGCGTTCGTTGCGGCGCATCAGCTCGGCGATGCTGCAATGCTGCTGCTTCGCGAGCACCAGCAGATCGGCGCCGCTGTGGAACGGGTGTGCGAGCACCGTCGTGTCGGGCGCGATCACTTTCTGCTTGCTGCCGTCGTGCGCGATCTCGTCGCTGATGACGAAGCCGCCCCCGACCGAGTAGTAGATGCGTGTCAGCAGCTCGGCGCCACCGGCATCGAACGCGGTGAAGCGCATGCCGTTGGCGTGAAACGGCAAGGTCTCGCGGCGGTAGAAGATCAGGTCGCATTGCTCGGTGAACGCGATCGTGTGCGTGCCGAGCAGCGCGATCGCCTTGGCTTCGCGAATGCCCTTCAGCTCGGCGGCGATGTGTTCGACGTCGACCGTGTCGGGCTCGTGACCGAGCAGGCCCAGCAGCACCGCCTTGTCGGTGCCGTGGCCCTTGCCGGTCGCGCCGAGCGAGCCGTACATCTGCGAACAGATGCGCGTCGTCGCGGCCAGCTTGCCTTCATGCTCGAGCCGGCCGACGAACAGGCGCGTCGCGCGCATCGGCCCGACCGTGTGCGAGCTGCTGGGGCCGATGCCGATCTTGAACAGGTCGAAGACCGAGACGGCCATGGGTCAGCTTTCGTAGTCGGAGAGCGGCGGGCAGGAGCAAAACAGGTTGCGGTCGCCGTAGACGTTGTCGACGCGGCCGACCGGCGACCAATACTTGCTGCGCCGCAACGACGCGACCGGGAACGCCGCCTCTTCGCGCGAATACGCGTGCGGCCACTCGCGCTTCAGCAACGCGCCGGCCGTGTGCGGCGCGGCCTTCAGCGGGTTGTCGGCCTGCGGCCACGCTCCGGATTCGACCTTCGCGATCTCGCCGCGGATCGCGATCATCGCGTCGCAGAAGCGGTCGAGTTCGGCCAGCGATTCGCTCTCGGTCGGCTCGACCATCAGCGTGCCGGCGACCGGAAAGCTCAGCGTCGGCGCGTGAAAACCGTAGTCGATCAGCCGCTTCGCCACGTCTTCGGCGCTGATGCCGTTGGCGCCGCCCGTCACGTCTTTCAATGGCCGCAGATCGAGGATGCACTCGTGCGCGACGCCGCTGCCCTTGATACCCGCGACGTTGCCGCTGAAGTGGATGTCGTAGTGATCGGCGAGCCGCGCGGCGATGTAATTCGCCGACAGGATCGCGGTCTCGGTCGCGGCAGTCAGACCCTCGCTGCCCATCATGCGCATGTACATCCAGCTGATCGGCAGCACGGCCGCGTTGCCGAGCGGCGCGGCACTCACGGCGCCGACTTGCAGCTCGGTGCCGATGCCGGCCGCGCGGTGCGCAGGCAGGTAAGGCACGAGGTCGGCGACCACACAGGTCGGCCCGACGCCCGGCCCACCGCCACCGTGCGGGATGCAGAAGGTCTTGTGCAGGTTCAGGTGGCTCACGTCGCCGCCGAACTCGCCCGGCGCGGCCACGCCGACCAGCGCGTTCATGTTCGCGCCGTCGACATACACGCGGCCGCCGTGCTGGTGCACCAGCGCGCAGATTTCCTTCACATGCGTGTCGAACACGCCGTAGGTCGACGGGTAGGTGATCATGATCGCGGCCAGCTTCGCGCTGTGCAGATCGCACTTGGCGCGCAGGTCGACCAGGTCGATGTTGCCTTCGGCGTCGCACTTGGTCACGACCACCTGCAAGCCTGCCATCTGCGCGCTCGCCGGGTTCGTGCCATGCGCCGATTCGGGGATCAGGCAGATCGTGCGATGCGATTCATCGCGCGCCGCGTGGAACGCGCGGATCACCAGCAGCCCCGCGTACTCGCCCTGCGAGCCGGCGTTCGGCTGCAGGCTCACGCCGCTGTAGCCGGTCGCCTGGCACAGCCAGTCTTCGAGCTGCACGCGCAGTTGCTCGTAGCCCGCGAGCTGATCCTGCGGCGCGAACGGGTGCACGTTCGCGAACTCGGGCCAGGTGATCGGGATCATCTCGCTGGTCGCGTTCAGCTTCATCGTGCACGAGCCGAGCGGGAT
>JANXVK010000547.1 GCA_025351675.1 Rhizobacter sp. | reverse complement strand
CACTGGCAGCAACGCGACGGCGTGCTGCGCATCGAACTCGCGGACCCGCGCTGAGCGTGGCGAGAATCACCCGGAACTCGCCGATGAACCCACTGATTTGCGCCGCCCTCGCCGCCGCCCTCGCAACCGGCCTGTGCGCCGCCGCCTCGGCGCTACCCGCAGCCGACTGCCCGCCCGTGGCGCAAACGCCGTCGCCCGAGCGCCTCCAGGCAGGCCTGCGCGACGCCCGCGACCACGGCTTTCTGTGGCGCATCAGCAAGGACGGGCGCAGCTCGTGGCTGTTCGGCACGCTGCATCTCGCGAAGCTCGAATGGGGCTTCCCGGGGCCGGCGCAACGCGAGGCGCTGGCGGCGAGCGACACGATGGCGCTCGAGCTCGACCTGCTCGACCCGGCCATCCAGGAACGCATGACGAAGGCCCTCGCAGCGCAAAAGAAGACGCCGCTGCCGGCGGAGTTGCAGGCGCGTCTCTCGCGTCGCGTCGCGTCGGAGTGCTTGCCGCCGCAAGCCCTTGACCTGCTGGCGCCCGAACTGCAGGTCGCGGTGCTGGCTTCGCTGCTGGGGCGACGCGACGGGCTCGATCCGGCTTGGGGCATCGACACCTTTCTGGCCGGCCGGGGCCACGCGTCGAAAATGAGCGTGGTCTCGCTCGAAACGCCGGAGCTGCAACTGAAGACGCTGCTGATGCAAGGCCCGGCCGAGACGTTCGAGGCAGTCGGGAGTGCGCTCGACGAGTTCGAGAGCGGCCGTGCGCTCGTCACGCTGCGCCGGATGGCCAAGATCTGGGCCGATGGCGATCTGCCGGAGCTGACGCGCTACGAGTCGTGGTGCGGGTGCATCAAGACCGCCGCCGACCGCGCCGCGATGGTCCGCATGCTCGACGATCGCAACCCGGCGTTGGCCGATTCGATCGCAGAATTGCATGCGGCCGGCCAGCGCGTGTTCGCGGCCGTCGGCAGCCTGCACATGATCGGCCCGACGGGTTTGCCGGCGCTGATGGCGCAGCGCGGGTATCGTGTCGAACGCATCGCCTACAACCAGAAGCCACCGGAGACAACGCCATGACCGATCCGTCCCCCTTCTCGAAGATGGTTCCAGGGTTCGACTTTCTGCAGGGTCTCGTGAAGAACGCCGGCGCCGCGCTGCCGGGCATCGGCCAATGGGTTGCGCCGACGATCGACCCGGCCGAGCTGGAAAAACGCATCGAGGAGTTGCGCACCGTGCAGTTCTGGCTGGAGCAGAACGCGCGCATGCTGGGCGCGACGATCCAGGCCCTCGAAGTGCAGCGCATGACGCTGTCGACGCTGAAGACGATGAACGTGCAAATGGAGGGCCTGCGCGATTCGCTGCAGATCCGCGTGCCGACGGTGCCGGCGCCCGCTCCCACCGGCTTCTCCGCGCCGGCCCGCGAAACCGCAGCGCCCCCCGCGCCGGCCGAACCCGAAACGGTGGCCGCCGCACCCGATGCTGCGGCGCCGCCGCCTGGCGTCGTCGACCCGATGCAATGGTGGGGTGCGCTGACCCAGCAGTTCACCGAACTCGCGACGACGGCGATGAAAGACACGGGCTCCGACGCGGCGCGGAAGATGGCCGGTGCCACGTTGAGGGCTTCGCTCGACCCTGCCACCGCGGCCCCGAAGCGCCAGGCCGCGCCGAAGCGCAAGCCCGCCGCGAAGAAAACCGCAGCACGCCGCTGAAGCCTTCTGGAATGGCAGTCATTCCTGAAGGCAGCCCCCGTGCGCCGACCCGGCCACCGACAATGACCTCTTCATGAACCGTTTCCTGCACGGCCACGCGACCCACCCCGACTGGCGCGTCGCGCTTGCCTTGGCCGCAGCACAGATCGACGCACAGCGCCAGGCGCCCGGCGCGGCCGCGGCGCCGACGCTCGGCTGGGTCTACTTGACCGATGCCTGCGCCGCGCACGCTGGCGCGCTGCTGGGCGAATTGCGGCAACGCTGGCCCGGCGTCGAATGGGTCGGTGCAAGCGGGGTCGGCATCGCCGCCAGCGGCGTCGAATACTTCGACGAACCCGCGCTGTCGCTGATGCTGACCGATCTGGCGCCCGCGCACTTCCGCGTGTTCTCGGGCGCGCGCCCGCTGGCCGGGTTCAATGCCCACACCGCGAACGTCCACGCCGACCCCGCCACTGCCGACCTGGCCGAGCTGATCCACGACATGAGCGCGCGCACGTCGACCGGCTACCTGTTCGGCGGGCTCGCGTCGGGGCCGTCCCGGGCCGTGCACATGGCCGGCGGCGTGTTGTCGGGCGGCCTGTCGGGTGTAGCGTTCGACCACGGCGTGGCGCTGGTCTCGCGCGTCACGCAGGGCTGCCAGCCGGTCGGTCCGCAGCGCCGCGTGACCGCAGCCGAGCGCAACGTCATCACCCAACTCGACGGCGAGCCGGCGCTGGACTGCCTGCTGCGCGATGTCGGCCTCGAAGGCGTGGAGCCGCGCGCGGCGCTGCCGAAACTGCGCCAAGTGCTCGTGGGCCTGACCGATGACCTGAAAGAAGGCCTGATCGACACGATGGCCGGCGAAGACGCGTCGACCCGGAGTGCGTTCGACCGCTTTTCGCGCCGCAGCGCCGCCGCGCAGGCGTTCGGCGCCGACACGCGGGTGCGCCACCTGATCGGCCTCGACCCGGGCCGGCGCGGCATCGCGATCGCCGACACCGCCGAGGTCGGCATGCAGCTCGCGTTCTGCCGCCGCGATGTCGATGCGGCGCGGCGCGACCTGACGCGCATCTGCGCCGAGGTCCGCGAAGAAGTCGAGCCCGAGGCGCTGCCATTGCCGGCCGTCATCGCGCTCAAAAATGCACTGAACAACGACGCGTTGCCGGGCGATGCGGCCGCGGGCGCATCGGGCATCGCCGGCGCGATCTACATCAGCTGTTCGGGCCGTGGCGGTGCGCATTTCGGTGCGCCCTCGGCCGAACTGGCGATCGTGCGCCACGCGCTCGGCGACGTGCCGCTGGTCGGCTTCTTCGCCGCCGGCGAGATCGCACGCCGGCATCTGTATGGCTACACCGGCGTGTTAACCGTGTTTCGCGGCTCAGCCGCCTTGGAACGTTCATGAATTCCCCGTTGCCCTTGCTCTTGCCCGATACGCTCGCGATCGAGATCGACGACCGCGCGCACCGCCAGCGCGAGGTCGTCACCGCGCTGTCGGCCGTGCTGCCGAAGCACGCGCTGCTCTGGCACCGCGAAGACACGACGCCGTATGAATGCGACGGGCTGACGGCCTACCGCGAGCAGCCGCTGGTCGTGGCGTTGCCCGAGACCGAGGCGCAGGTCGCGGCCGTCCTGCGCGAGTGCCACCGACTCAACGTGCCGATCGTCGCGCGCGGCGCCGGCACCGGCCTGTCGGGCGGCGCGCTGCCGCACCGGCTCGGCGTGACGCTGAGCCTGGCCAAGTTCAACAAGATCCTGAAGATCGACCCGACCGCGCGCACGGCGACGGTGCAATGCGGCGTGCGCAACCTCGCGATCAGCGAAGCGGCTGCGCCGTACGGCCTGTACTACGCGCCCGACCCGAGCAGCCAGATCGCCTGCACGATCGGCGGCAACGTGGCCGAGAACTCCGGCGGCGTGCACTGCCTGAAGTACGGGCTGACCTTGCACAACGTGCTGCGCGTGCGCGGCTTCACGGTCGCCGGCGAAGCGGTCGACTTCGGCTCCGAGGCGCTCGATTGCGCCGGGCTCGACCTGATGACGGTGCTGGTCGGCAGCGAAGGCATGCTCGCGGTGACGATCGAGGTCACGGTCAAGCTCGTGCCCAAGCCACAGCTCGCGCGCTGCATCATGGCGAGCTTCGACGACATCCGCAAAGCCGGCGACGCGGTCGCCAACGTGATCGCCGCCGGCATCATCCCGGCCGGGCTGGAGATGATGGACAAGCCGATGACCGCCGCGGTCGAAGACTACGTGCACGCCGGCTACGACCTCGATGCGGTCGCGATCCTGCTGTGCGAGAGCGACGGCACGCCCGAAGAAGTGGCCGAAGAAATCAGCCGCATGGAAGCCGTGCTCGGTGCGAGCGGCGCGACGCGCATCGAGGTCAGCGCCGACGAAGCGCAGCGGCTGAAGTTCTGGAGCGGTCGCAAGAACGCGTTCCCGGCCACCGGCCGGCTGAGCCCCGACTACATGTGCATGGATTCGACGATCCCGCGCAACCGCTTGTCCGACATCCTGCTCGCGATTCAAGGCATGGAGGTCAAGTACGGCCTGCGTTGCCTGAACGTCTTCCACGCCGGCGACGGCAACCTGCACCCCTTGATCATGTTCGACGCGAACGATGCCGACCAGCTGCACCGCTGCGAGTTGTTCGGCGCCGACATTCTCGAATCGAGCGTCGCGATGGGCGGCACGGTCTCGGGCGAGCACGGCGTGGGCATCGAGAAGCTCTCGGCGATGTGCGTGCAGTTCTCGCGTGCCGAGCACGACCAGATGCTGGCGCTGAAGCATGCGTTCGATCCGTCGGCGCTGCTGAACCCGGGCAAGGTGATTCCGTCGCTGGCGCGCTGCGCCGAGTACGGCAAGATGCACGTCAGGCGCGGCCTGCTGCCGTTCGCCGACATTCCGCGCTTCTAGACACCGTCGCATGGACCACAACGACCCCGCGCTTCAAGTCCTGATCGATCGCGTCAACGCGGCGCGTGATGCGGGCGCGCAGCTGTGCATCCGCGGCGGCGGCTCGAAGGATTTCTACGGCGAGCCGGCGCAGGGCGAGGTGCTCGACACGCGCGTGCTCGAAGGCACGTCGAGCTACGAGCCGACCGAGCTCGTCGTTACCACGCGCTGCGGCACATCGCTGGCCGAACTCGAGGCGTTGCTCGCGACGAAAGACCAGTGCCTGCCGTTCGAGCCGCCGCATTTCGGCGACCCCGACATCAGCGTGAAGCACCGTGGCGCGACCGTCGGCGGCATGGTCGCGGCCGGGCTTTCGGGCCCGTCGCGCGCGGCCGTCGGCTCGGTGCGCGACTACGTTCTCGGCGCGACCATGCTGAACGGCAAGGGCGAGGTGCTGAGCTTCGGCGGCCAGGTGATGAAGAACGTGGCCGGCTACGACGTCTCGCGGCTGCTCGCCGGCTCGCTCGGCACGCTCGGCGTGATCCTCGAGGTCTCGCTGAAGGTGATGCCGATCGCGCCGGCCACCGTCACGCTGCGGCTCGAGATGGACCAGGCCACCGCACTCGCGAGGCTGAATGACTGGGGCGGTCAGCCGATCCCGCTGAACGCCAGCGCGTGGTGGGACGGCAACCTGATCGTGCGCCTGCGCGGTGCGCTCGCCGCGGTGCAGGCGGCGCGTGTGCGCCTCGGCGGCGACATCGTCGAGCCCGAGTTCGCCGGCCCGTTCTGGGAGGGGCTGCGCAACCACACCGACGAGTTCTTCAGCGCCGCGCACCGGGCCGTCGAGAGCACGGGCGCGACCGGCGCGTCGCTGTGGCGCATCTCGGTGCCGCAGACCGCACCCGTGCTCGCGCTGCCCGGCGAAATGATGATCGAATGGGGCGGCGGGCAGCGCTGGCTGTGCAGCGCGTTGCCGGCGTCGACGGTGCGAGACGCCGCATCGAAAGTCGGCGGCCACGCCACGCTGTTCGCGGCGCGCGACAAGTCGGCCGGCGCGTTCGCGCCGCTGCAGTCGCCGCTCGACCGCATTCACCGTGAAGTGAAGAAATCATTCGACCCGTCGGGCATCTTCAACCCCGGCCGGCTCTACCCCGGCCTCTGACGCGCGCAGCGCAGCCCTCACCTCAAGATGCAGACCAACCTCGCCCCCCAGTTCAAAGGCACGCCCGAAGGCGAAGCGGCGGAGGCCATTCTTCGCAAGTGCGTGCACTGCGGCTTCTGCACCGCGACCTGCCCGACCTACCAACTCCTCGGCGACGAGCTCGACGG
>JANXVK010000506.1 GCA_025351675.1 Rhizobacter sp. | reverse complement strand
TGCCTTCCGGAAAGATCACCAGCGAGTCGCCGTTGCGCAGCGCCTCCATCAGCGGCTCGAGCGGGTCTTCGTCGCCGGTGCGTTGGCGGCTCACGTAAACGGCGTTGAAGATCTCGCGCGTGATCCAGTGCTTCAGTGGTGAAGACGTCCAGTAGTCGCGCGCCGCGATCGGCCGCGTTATCGTGCGTAGGTCGCGCGGCAGCGCGGCCCAGATCAGCACCCAGTCGAAGTGGCTCTGGTGGTTCGCGAAATAGATGCGCTGCTCGGCCTTCGGCGGTGCGCCGTACCAGTGACCCTGTGCGCCGGTGATCAGGCGCGCGATGCCGGCAAGGGCGAGGCCGGCGACCTCGCGTAGTTTCATCCTGCGAGCTTAATGCCGGAAGTGGCGCACGCCGGTCAGCACCATCGCGATGCCGCGCTCGTTCGCGGCGGCGATCACTTCGTCATCGCGCATCGATCCGCCCGGCTGGATCACGCTGGTCGCGCCCTGATCGATCACCACGTCGAGGCCGTCGCGGAACGGGAAGAACGCGTCGCTCGCGACCGCCGAGCCGGCCAGCGTCAACCCGGAATTGCCGGCCTTGATGCTGGCGATGCGCGCCGAGTCGATTCGGCTCATCTGGCCGGCACCGACGCCGAGCGTCATGCCGCCGCCGCAGAACACGATCGCGTTGCTCTTGACGTACTTCGCGACCTTCCAGGCAAACAGCAGGTCGTCGAACTGTTCCTGCGTCGGCTGCTTCTCGGTCACGACCTTGAGGTCGGCCTGGGTGATCTCGCGGTTGTCGGCGGTCTGGATCAGCAGGCCGGAACCGACGCGCTTCACGTCCTGCGCGTTGCGGCCTTGGTCCCAGTCGGTCGAGCCGCCCGGCGCGGGCAGCGAAATCTGCAGCAGGCGCGTGTTCGGCTTCGCGACGAACAAGGCCAGCGCTTCGGGCGTGAAGCCCGGCGCCATCAGCACCTCGACGAACTGCTTCGCGACCAGCGCCGCGCCCGCGCCATCGAGCTCGCAGTTGAACGCGATGATGCCGCCGAAGGCCGAGGTCGGGTCGGTCTTGAAGGCCTTGCCGTAAGCCTCGGCGGCGTTCGCGCCGATCGCGACGCCGCATGGGTTCGCGTGCTTGACGATCACGCAGGTGGGCGCGTCGAACGACTTCACGCACTCCCACGCGGCGTCGGCATCGGCGATGTTGTTGTACGAGAGCTCCTTGCCCTGGAGCTGCGTTGCGGTCACGAGCGAGCCGGGGGCGGGGTGCAGGTCGCGGTAGAACGCGGCGCGCTGGTGCGGGTTCTCGCCGTAGCGCAGGTCTTGCAGCTTGACGAAGCGGGCGTTCGATTGCGCGGGGAACGCAGCGCGGCTGCCGTCGGCCTGCAGCGACGAAAGGTAGTCGCTGATCGCGCCGTCGTAGTTCGAGATGCGGTTGAACGCGGCGACGGCCAGCGTGAACCTGGTCGGCCTGCTCACCGCCCCGTCGGCCTTCAGCTCGGCCAGCACCTGCGCGTACTGCGACGCGTCGGTCAGCACCGCCACGTCTTTCCAGTTCTTCGCGGCCGAGCGCACCATCGCCGGGCCGCCGATGTCGATGTTCTCGATCGCGTCTTCGAGTGTGCAACCGGGTTTCGCGACTGTGGCCTCGAACGGGTAAAGGTTCACGACCAGCAGATCGATCGTCGCGATGCCGTGCTTCGACAGCGCCGCCATGTGCTCGGGCAGATCGCGCCGCGCCAGCAGGCCGCCGTGAATGGTCGGATGCAGCGTTTTGACGCGGCCGTCGAGCATCTCCGGGAAGCCGGTGTGCTCGGCCACTTCGGTGACGGCCAAGCCGGCGTCGGCGAGCAGCTTCGCGGTGCCGCCGGTCGAGAGCAGCCGGATGCCCAGCGCACTCAGCGCGCGCGCGAATTCGAGGACGCCGGTCTTGTCGGAGACCGAGAGCAGCGCAGTGAGTCGTGTCATGAGAAGCCCAAAAAATAGCCGATCAGGTCTCGATCAGATGTCGATGACCGAGGCGTGTTTCCATTACTTGATCAACTTGTGGTCGAGCAGTTTGCGGCGCAGCGTGTTGCGGTTGATGCCCAGCCATTCGGCCGCGCGACTCTGGTTGCCTTCGGCGCGTTTCATCACGACGTCAAGCAGCGGCTTCTCGACCACGCCGAGGATCATCTCGTACATGGCCGCGGGTTCGACGCCGCGCAAGTCCTTGAAGTAGACCTCCAGGCTGTCGCGGATGCACTCTTCGATGTGGGTCGGCTTCTTCATGCGAATGCGCTCTCTTCTTCTGTTCCTGCTTCTTGTTCGTCGATGCGCGAGTCGGCCGCGCGTGGCAACAGGCGATGCGTGTCGGCGAGTGCGTCGAACCAGTCGGTGACCGCGCGGACCTGCGTTTCGCAGCTCTCCAGCAAGTTCATGCGGGCGCGAAACGCCTCGCCGCCCGGCAGCGCACGCACGGCCCAGCCGATGTGCTTGCGCGCACTGCGCACGCCGGCACCATCGTCATCCCAACCGTAGAGGCCGTAGTGATCGTGAAGGTGTTCGAGCAGCCACGACTTGGCTTGCGCGACTTCCGGTGCGGCGAGGTGCGCGCCGGTGTCGGTAAAGTGCGCGATCTCGCGAAAGATCCACGGTCGGCCCTGGGCGGCGCGGCCGATCATGATCGCGTCGGCGCCTGTGCTCGCGAGCACATCTCGCGCCTTCTCGGGTGAATCGATGTCGCCGTTCGCGACCACCGGAATGCGCAGCGCCGCCTTCACCGCGCTCACGGTGTCGTACTCGGCGAAGCCCTTGTAGCCCTGCTCGCGGGTGCGGCCGTGCACCGTGACCATCGCGATGCCCGCGCCTTCGGCCGCGCGCGCGATGCGCACGGCATTGCGCTCGGCATCGCACCAGCCGGTGCGCATCTTCAGCGTCACCGGCACGTTGCGCGGCGCGCAGACGGCGACCACGGCCTCGATGATCTCCAGCGCCAGCGGCTCGTCCTGCATCAGCGCCGAGCCGGCCCACTTGTTGCACACCTTCTTCGCCGGGCAGCCCATGTTGATGTCGATGATCTGCGCGCCGCGGTCGATGTTCCAGGCGGCCGCCTCGCCCATCATCTGCGCGTCGGTGCCGGCGATTTGCACCGCGATCGGAGCGACCTCGCCCTCGTGATTCGCGCGGCGGCTGGTCTTCAGGCTGTTCCACAAGTCCTTGCGCGAGGTCACCATCTCGCTGACCGCGTAGCCCGCGCCGAGGCGCTTGCAGAGCTGGCGGAACGGCCGGTCGGTCACGCCGGCCATCGGGGCGGCGAAAAGACGATTCGGCAGCGGGATGTGGCCGATCTGCATGGCGTGGTGGGGCGCGGGGGGACTGCTGAAAAAGGAGGCAGAAGTATAGCGGCGGGTTTCGGGACCGAGTCCGGCAGCACAACACGGCCCGCCCTGTTCATAATCCCGGCCGATGGAAGCATGGGTCGAATCGATGTTGGCGTTGCTGGCCTTGCCGAAATTCGGCTTGAGCACGGTGTTCATCGTGTCGTTCGTGTCGGCCACCTTGCTGCCGCTGGGCTCCGAGCCCGCGGTGTTCGGCTTGGCCAAGATCAACCCGGCGATGTTCTGGCCGGCGATCCTGGTCGGGACCGTCGGCAACACGCTCGGCGGTGCAGTGACTTGGTGGATGGGTTACGGCGCCGAGCGCGCCTACGAGAAGATGAGCCATCACAAGCCGCTCAACGCGCGCGCGTTGCGCTGGCTCGAACGCTGGGGCGCCAAGGGCTGCCTGCTGTCGTGGCTGCCGATCGTCGGCGATCCCTTGTGCGCGGTCGCCGGCTGGCTCAAGCTACCGTTCTGGCCCTGCCTGTTCTACATGGCGGCGGGCAAGTTCGCGCGCTATGTCACCATGACAAGCGCCATGCTGTGGTTCTGGCCAGCGTAGTTCGCGCACAGACTCATCCCGACCGCGCCAGCGCGCGTCACCGAGAAGCCGATGCACGCCGCCTGCGACGAACTCACCGCGCGCAGCAAGCCGACCTGGACGTGCGCATCGCGCGCGGCGACTTGGCGCCGGCCTTCGACTGGCTGCGCGCCAACATCTGGTCGCAAGGCAGCCGCTGGCCGACCGCCGAGCTCGCGACACGCGCGACCGGCGAGGCGCCGAACCCGGCGTACTTCCGGCGCCATCTGGAGGCGCGTTACCTCGGGTGACGCGGTCGCGCTTCGATCAGGCGGCGGGTTCGGCCAGCACCTGATGCAGGTCGTCGAGCACCACATTGGACGGGTCCGCGAAACCAACCAGGACGCTCTCCTCGTCCGCAACGACCTCGCGCTGT
>JANXVK010000497.1 GCA_025351675.1 Rhizobacter sp. | reverse complement strand
CAGGTCGCGCGCCGCGAAGCGCTCGGCGAAGGCCGCGAAGCCCTCGCGCTCGAACAACTGCAGCGCCTGCACCAGCGGCAGCGCGACCTTCGCGAGCACCGCCGGTGCAGTCGCGGCCGCATCGAGCTCGTGCAGCGACGCGAAGCCGGTGCGCGCCGCGGGCGCGTCGAAGGGCAGCACGTTCAGGCCGATGCCGATGATCACGAGGCGCTGAGCCTTGGCGGCGACGGTTTCGATCAGGATGCCGCCGAGCTTGCGGCCGTTCGCAGCGCTGTGCCCCGGGCCATCCATCAGCCACAGGTCGTTCGGCCACTTCAGGCCGATCTGCGGGCCGGCCGTCTCCGGCGGCGCGAGCGCCTCACACAAGGCCACGCCGACCGCGAGCGACAGCCCCGACCAGTCGGCCGCCGCGAGCGGCAAACCGAGCGAGAAAGTCAGCGACGCGCCCGGCGCCGACTGCCATGGTCGCCCCTGCCGGCCGCGGCCCGCGCTCTGGTGCTCGGCGACCAGCAGACACGGCTGCAGATCGACCGCGCGGTGCCCGAACGCGCCGCTCTCGACGCTGTGGCGTACCTGCACATCGCCCCCCCCCGCGTGCGGGTCGGGGCTGGCGCGCGCGCGTTCGAGCAGGGTCGTGTTGGTCGAGGTTGCACGCCGCACGATCTCGACACTCAGCCCTGGCAGCAGCGGCCCGAGCCGCTCCCACAGCGCCTCGGCGCCCCAGTGGATCGCGGATTGATCGGACATCGCGGGAGGACAGGGAACCAAGGGCCGGCTCAGCGCTTCTTCGGCGCGAGCATCGTGCCGCGGCAACCCTTGGTGCCGCAGCGGCACTCGAACTGCTTCTTCAGCTTCTTCGTGTAGGGCTCGTCGATGATCAGGCCGTAGTCGTAGAACAGCTCGGTGTCGGGCTCAATCTTGCGCAACGCCTTGATGAAGATGCGGCCGTCGATCTCGTCGGCCTCGCAGTTCGGCGTGCAGGCGTGGTTGATCCAGCGCGCCGCGTTGCCGCCGAACTTGGCGTCGATCACGTGCTTGTCGTCGACGTGAAAGTAGAAGGTGTGATCGGGATCTTTCGGGTCGTGCGGGTGGCGGCGCAGCGCCTCCTTCCAGGTGATGACCTCGCCGAGGTACTCGATCAGCACCTCGCCTTTCTTGAGCGGCGCCGCACTGAAAACGCCCCTGCCGTGGACACCCGACTTGCGCACCTGGATGCGCTTGGCGTTCTTCTTCGGCTTGGTGGTTTCGGGGGTGCTCGCGGCGCTGTCTTGCGTCATCGGATTCTTTATGTACATTGAAATCATGGGTGCGCGCGCGTGGGTGCGTGTACGTGTGCGTACACGTGTGTAGGCGCGCGAGAAGCCCGGATTGTATTGATGCGTGGCCCCGGGCCGCGCGAACCCGAGAAGAAACATGACCAAGTCACTGATCATTGCCGAGAAGCCCTCCGTCGCCCAGGACATCGTGCGTGCGCTGACGCCGACGGCCGGCAAGTTCGACAAGCACGACGAATACTTCGAGAGCGAGGGCTACCTCGTCACGTCGGCCGTCGGCCACCTGCTCGAGATCAAGGCGCCGGAAGAGTTCGACGTGAAGCGCGGCAAATGGAGCTTCGCGAACCTGCCGATCATTCCGCCGCACTTCGACCTGAACCCGATCGACAAGAGCAAGGGGCGGCTCGGCGCGATCGTCAAGCTCGTCAAGCGCAAGGACGTGAGCGAGCTGATCAACGCCTGTGACGCGGGCCGTGAGGGCGAGCTGATTTTCCGGCTCATCCAGCAACACAGCAAGAGCAAGCACCCGGTGCGCAGGCTGTGGCTGCAGAGCATGACGCCGGCCGCGATCCGCGACGGCTTCGATAACCTGCGCACCGACAAGCAGATGCTGCCGTTGGCCGACGCCGCGCGCTGCCGCTCGGAGGCCGACTGGCTCGTCGGCATCAACGGCACGCGCGCGATGACGGCGTTCAACTCGCGCGACGGCGGCTTCTTTCTGACGACGGTCGGCCGCGTGCAGACGCCGACGCTCTCGATCATGGTCGAGCGCGAGGAGAAGATCCGCAAGCACGTCTCGCGCGACTACTGGGAGCTGAAGGCGAGCTTCGCGGCGCAGGCTGGCGAGTACGAAGGCAAGTGGTTCGACCCGAAGTGGAAGAAGAACCCCGACGAC
>JANXVK010000461.1 GCA_025351675.1 Rhizobacter sp. | reverse complement strand
ACGAGCACTACCGGCTGCTTGCGCTCGCGCAACGCTCCGAGATGGGCGAGCGGCCGCACGCGAGCGTCGCATTCGCGGCCGGCGAGGTCGAGCACCATGCCGAAAGCGACGGCAACGGCCCGGTCGACGCGAGCCTGAAGGCGATCGAGTCGAAGCTGCAATCTGGCGCCGAAATGCTGCTCTATTCCGTCAATGCCATCACATCGGGCAGCACAGAATCGCAAGGCGAAGTGACGGTACGACTGCAACACGGCGGCCGGGTCGTCAACGGCGTGGGCGCAGACCCGGACATCGTTGTGGCGTCGGCCAAAGCCTACCTCTCGGCGTTGAACAAACTGCACAGCAAGGTCGAACGCGTCGCAGCCCAAGGTTGACATTTGGCTGGATTTCACCAGTTCCGAGTAGTGACTTGAGGAAGAGCTCGTAAGCTTTTGATCTTGCGCGCTTTTTTTCTTTCACCTACACTCGCTCCACTGAGCGAAAAGGGGCTGCCGTGGCGTCAATCAACAAGTTTGTTACAACTGGGCTGATGGCCTTGGTTGCTGCCGTTTCGCTGATCCTGCCGGTGCACGCCGATGCGGCGCAGAAAGCATCGGCGAAAAAGCGGTCGCACGCGGTCGCGCCGGTCAAATCGAAGGCGCCCGCGGCCAAGCAGGCGCGTTCGGCCAAGGGCTCGCGCCAAGTCGTCGTGTTGCGCAATACCGGTCGCGTCGGCGGCATCAAGCGCGTGTCGAGCGTGGTGCGTGTCGAGCCGGCCCGGCCGTCGTTCGGCCAACTCTACGGCCTGCACAACACTGCCGACTCGCTTGACCTCAGATCGAGCGTCGCGCTGGTGCTCGATTCGGAAACCAACGAAGTGCTGTTCAGCAAGAACCCGCGGGCGGTGCTGCCGATCGCGTCGCTGACCAAGCTGATGACCGCCGTGATCGTCGCCGAGGCCAAGTTGCCTCTGAACGAAGCGCTGACGATCACCGACGACGACGTCGACACCGAGAAAAACAGCCGCTCGCGCCTGAAGGTTGGCACGACGCTGAGCCGCGAAGAGATGCTGCACCTGGCGCTGATGTCGTCCGAGAACCGCGCCGCGCATGCGCTCGGCCGCGCCTACCCGGGCGGTCTCGATGCTTTCGTCGTGGCGATGAACCAGAAGGCGAAAGCGCTCGGCATGAACGACACGCACTACGTCGAGCCGACGGGGTTGTCGAGCCGCAACCAGTCGAGCGCGCGCGACCTCGCGACGCTGGTCAAGGCCGCGCAAGAGCACCCGATCATTCGCCAGTTTTCGACCTCGCAGGAACTCGAGGTCGACGTCGGCAACCACCCGACGCAGTTCCGCACCACCAACGCGCTGGTGCGCAGCCCGGCGTGGGACATCGTGCTGCAAAAGACCGGCTACATCACCGAAGCCGGCCGCTGCCTCGTGATGCAGGCGCGCATGGCCGGCCGCCAACTGATCATGGTGTTCCTCGATTCGACCGGCAAGTACTCGCGCATCGGCGACGCCGAGCGCGTGCGCCGCTGGATCGCTGAACTGCCGGTGCATGTGCCGGCTGCCGCCGTGGCGCTGCCGAAGGCGACGTCCTGACCTGATCGCGTCGTCGCGGCGCCCAGCCGCGGTAGAACTGGAACTTCACCCCCGGTGGCCGAGCGCCGCCGAGATCTGCGCTGCAGTCTCCGTCAGGCGCTCCAGCCAACTCTCTTCGAGCCGATCGGCGGGTGCCGAGATCGACAGCCCCGCGATCAGCTTGCCCTGGTCGTCGAGGATGCTCGCGGCCATGCAGCGCACGCCCAGCTCCAGCTCTTCGTCGTCGCGCGCCGTGCCGTACTGATTCACGCGCGCGAGCTCGCGCTCGAGCTGCGCGAGCTCGGTGATGCTGTTCTTCGTGTGCCCGGCCAGGCCGGTGCGCGTCGCGTAGGCGCGCACGCGCGCTGCGTCGTCATGCGCGAGAAAGAGCTTGCCGACCGAGGTGAGGTGCAGTGGCGCGCGGCCGCCGATCGCACGCACCACCTGCATCCCGGAGCGTTCGCTGTAGGTGCGCTCGATGTAGACGATCTCGTCGCCTTGCCGCATCGACAGGTTCACCGGCTGGTGCGTCAGCTTGTGCAGTTCGCGCATCGGGCCGAGGGCGGCGTCGCGCACGTCGAGGCGCGCCTTCACGAGGTTGCCGAGTTCGAGCAGGCGCATGCCGAGCCGATAGCTGCCGGCCTCCGGCCGGTCGACATAGCGACCGATCGTCAAATCGTTCAGGATGCGGTGGGCCGTCGACGGGTGCAGCCCGGTCTTCTCGCTGATGTGCTTCAGCGAGACCGGGTCGGGGTGGTTCGCCAGCACGTCGAGCAACCCGAATGCGCGCTCGAGCACCTGTATCGTTGGGGTCCTGCCTTCACTTTTCGCCATGCCGTCGATTCTCGCTCAAGTGACAAGAGTTTTGTATGGCGAAACCATGGGCTGCCATCCGGGAGCGCGTCGTGGGCGCGCCTCAGTGAGCGGCTGGTCCCGTCATGCCGGGCTCACGCTGCTGATCTGCGCATCGACGGTCTCGGCCGCGCCGCTGTCCGGCGGCGCCGACTATCTGAAACGCCACTACGACTTCGGTGCGCCCGCGGCGTCGGCCGTCGCAGCATCCGGTGAGCCGAAGTGGGTCGCGATTCCGCGTGCCGAAGGCCGCATCACCCGCAAACAGCTCGGGCTGGTGATCAATACCGCCGATCCGTACTCGGTCGAGGTCGGCGAGTTCTACATCAAGGCCCGCGGCCTGAACCCCGCTCAGGTGCTGCGCGTGCAGTTGCCCGTGCGCCCGGCGCTCACCCCGGAGGAGTTCAAGACCTTCGCTGCGCAGGTCGACGGTTTCTTCGGTGCACCGGTACAGGCGCTCGCGCTGGCCTGGACCTACCCGTACGCGGTGGCCTGCAACTCGATCACCGGGGCGCTCGCTGTCGGCTATGACGCCGCGCTGTGCGCGAAGACCTGTGCGCCTTCAGTGCGTTCGCGGTACTTCAACAACCCGTCGACCGAGCCCCATACCCGTTTGAAGCTGCGGCCGTCGATGCTGCTCGCGGCGCGCGATGTGGCGATGGCCAAGGCGATGATCCAGCGCGGTGTCGCCTCCGATGGCAGCCTCGGTCTGCGCGGCGCCGCGCCGGCGCACGCCTGGTTCGTCGC
>JANXVK010000442.1 GCA_025351675.1 Rhizobacter sp. | reverse complement strand
CGCGCCCGCGCCCTGCTCGGCCAACGCGATTACGTCGCCCCCGACGACGTGCAGTACGTGCTCCCGCAAACCATCGCTCACCGACTCGTCCCGATCGCCGGCGCCGGCCGCGGCCGCGTCGAGCAGGTGCGGGCGATGGTCGAGGCGGTGGCGCTGCCCTAGGCGAGGCCGTGGCTGAAGCTGTCGCCTCCCTCCGCACAGGCTCGAGCCTCGCCGCGCACGCCCGCGCCCGCATCCGCGCCTGGATCGACTCGCGACAGCCGCGCACCGACACACTGCTGCTGACGCAGCGCAACGTCTACATCCTGCCCACGCGCGCCGGCTGGATGTTCGGCGTGACGCTGATCGTGCTGCTGCTCGCGTCGATCAACTACCAGCTCAACCTCGGCTACGTGCTGACCTTCCTGCTGGCCGGCAGCGGCGTCGTCTCGATGCACCTGACGCACGCGACGCTGCGCGGGCTTACGTTGCACCTGAAACCGGTCGCGCCGGTGTTCGCCGGCGACCCGGCCGTGCTCGACGTGGTCCTGACCAGCCCCGGTGCCGCGCGCTTCGGCATCGGTCTGAAGATCTCCGGCGCGCCCGAGGCGACGCTGACCTGGATCGACGTGCCGGCGCTCGGCCAGGCGCACGCGCAAGTCAGCTTCGTGCCACCGACACGCGGCCTGCACGACACATCGACGCTCGGCGCGGAGACGCGCTTCCCGCTCGGGCTGTTCCGCGTCTGGACCGTCTGGCGCCCGGCCGGGCAACTGCTCGTGTACCCGCAACCCGAGCGCCCGCCCGCGGCACTGCCGGCGGCGCGCGCGGTGCCCGGCGGGCCGACGCAGTCGCGCAGCGCCGATGGCGGTGAAGTCGAGGGCGTGCGCGCGTATCGGCGCGGCGACCCGCTGAAGCTGATCGCGTGGAAGAAGGCCGCGAAAACGCTCGACAGCGGCGGCGATCTCGTCAGTCGCGACACCAGCGCGTCCGCGCACCAGGAGCTGTGGCTCGACTGGCAGGCCTGCGGCACGCTCGCGCCCGAGGAGCGCCTGTCGCGCCTGACCGCCTGGACGCTGGCCGCGCACCGCGCCGGCGCCGACTACGGCCTGCGCCTGCCCGGTGTCGACATCGCACCGGCCGACGGCGACGCGCAGCGCCGCCATTGCCTCGAGGCGCTCGCGCTGTGGCGCTGACCGATGGAGCCCCTCGCCCGGCGAGGTCGCCGGTCGAGCCCCCGCGGGGATCCGGGCCGGCTTGGGGCGGCCCGGCGCGTCGACATCTGCTGACCTCGTGGCGCCGCCTGCCGCGCGATGCGCGCGACACACTGTTCCTGCTGTTCGTGATCGGCTGGACCGTGCTGCCGCATGCCGCGCACCTGCCGGTCTGGTGCGGGCTGCTGACGCTGGTGATGCTGCTGTGGCGCGCCCGGCTGACGCTGTCGAATGCGCCGCTGCCGGGGCGCTGGACGCTCGTCGCCGTGCTCGCGGTCGCCGCCGCGCTGACTTTCTGGTCGTACCGCTCGCTGCTCGGCAAGGAGCCTGGCGTGACCATGGCGGTCGTGCTGATGGCGCTGAAGACGCTCGAGCTGCGCGCGCGGCGCGACGCCTTCGTCGTGTTCTTCCTCGGCTTCTTCCTGATCCTGACGCAGTTCCTGTATTCGCAATCGCTGCTGGTCGCGCTGATGATGCTGGTGTCGGTGTGGGGCCTGCTGACGGCGCTGGTGCTGGCGCACATGCCGGTCGGCCAGCCGAGCCTGCGCCAAGCCGCACGGCTGTCGGCGCGCACCGCGCTGTTCGGCGCGCCGATCATGGCGCTGCTGTTCGTGCTGTTCCCGCGCATCGGGCCGCTGTGGGGCGTACCGCAGGACGGCATGGCGAAGACCGGCCTGTCGAATTCCATGCGCATGGGTTCGGTCGCCGAGATCGCGGTCGACGACAGCGTCGCGATGCGCGTGCGTTTCGACGGCCCGCCACCGGCGCCGCAAACGATGTACTTCCGCGGCCCGGTGCTGACGCGCTTCGACGGCGTCGAGTGGCAGCCGCTGCCGCCGCGCTCGCTCCTTGCGTTGCCGCCATTGCTGCTCGATCTGCGCACCAGCGGCGCGCCGCTGCGCTACGAGATGACGATCGAGCCGCTGCGCCTGACCAGCGTGCCGCTGCTCGAAGCGGCGGCGACCGCGCCGGCGATCGAGGGCTACCGCGTGACCGGCAGCCCCGACCTGCAATGGCGTGCCGACAAGCCGCTGTCCGAGCGCGTGCGTTTCAGCGCCGAGGCCTTCACGAACTTCCGCCACGGCCCGGTCGAGCGCGAGATCGGCCTGCAAGACTCGATCGCCCTGCCGCCCGGCTACAACCCGCGCACGCTCGAGTGGGCCGCGGCGCTGCGCCGCGACCCGCGCTACGCCACCGTCGAACCAGGCGTACTCGCGCAGGCGCTGCTGCAGCACATCCGCACGGCCGGCTTCAGCTACACGTTGGCACCGGGCGAATACGGCCGCGACTCGATCGACGAGTTCTGGCTCGACCGGCGCGAGGGCTTCTGCGAGCATTTCGCCGCCGCGTTCGTCGTCGTGATGCGAGCGCTCGATGTGCCGGCGCGAGTCGTCACCGGCTACCAAGGCGTCGACGCGCTTCCCCTGGACGGCTACTACCTCGTGCGGCAGAGCTCCGCGCACGCTTGGGCCGAGTACTGGCAGCCCGGCGTCGGCTGGGTGCGCGCCGACCCGACCGCCGCGGTAGCACCCGATCGCATCGACCGTGCGCGGCGCCTCGTGCCGGCGCCGGGCCTCGTCGCGGGCGCGATCGGCAACGTCAGCCCGGAGTTGCTGGCGCGGCTGCGCAACGGCTGGGAGACGCTGAACAACCGTTGGAACCAGTGGGTGCTGAATTACTCGCGCGGCCAGCAGCTCGACCTGCTGAAGAACCTCGGCTTCCGCTCCCCGAGCTGGGAAGATTTGGCGCTGCTGCTGACCGGCGCGTTGAGTGCGCTGGCGCTGGTCGGCGCCGGCTGGGCCTGGTGGGACCGCCATCGCATCGACCCCTGGACGCGTCAGATGGACCGGCTGCGCGCGGCATTACAGCGCGCCGGGCTGCACGCCGCAGCGCACGAGCCGCCGCGCGCGCTGGCGCAGCGCGTGCGGGCCCGCTTCGGCGCGGCCGGCGAGCCGCTCGCCGAGCTGCTCGGTGCGCTCGAGCGGCAGCGCTACAGCCGCGTCACTCGTGCACGGCCGGATGCGGCGCTGACGCGCCGCTTCGTCGCACAAGCCCGCGGCTTGCGCGAATCGACGGGCTGAGCCGGGCTGCCGATGCAGTCGCGGCCGGGCGCGGCCGGGCCGCCCTCGATAATCCTGCGATGCAACGCCCTTCCCTGTTTCAAGTAGCCGCGCTCGGCCTGACCGTGCTCATGCTGATCGCCGCCAGCCCCGAGGCACTCGCCCGCAAGAAGCCGGCCGCCGCGGCGGTGCCTGCGGACGACGCGCCCGACATCGTCACCTACGGCCAGCGCGACGACGTGATGCGTTTCGGCGCCGAGCTCGCCGCGCGCCGCGGTCTCGATGCCGCGTGGGTCCAGGCTGCATTGCAACGCGCCCGCTATCAGCCGAGCGTCAGCAAGTTCATCATGCCGCCGCCGGCCGGCACCGCGAAGAACTGGGCGGTGTACCGCGGCCGCTTCGTCGAGCCGATCCGGATCCGCGCCGGCGTGGCGTTCTGGCGCGCGAACGAGAAGTGGCTGACGCTCGCCGAAGAACGCTACGGCGTGCCGCCGGAGATCGTCGTCGGCATCATCGGCGTCGAAACGATCTACGGCCAGCAGATGGGCAACTTTCGCGTCATCGACGCGCTCGCCACGCTGGCCTTCGACTTCCCCACCGGCCGCAAGGACCGCGCACCGTTCTTCCGCGACGAGCTCGAGAGCTTCTTCGTGATGTGCCGCAGCGAAGGTCTCGACCCGGTGCAGCCGAGAGGCAGTTTCGCCGGCGCGATCGGCATGCCGCAGTTCATGCCGTCGAGCTTCAACAAGTACGCGGTCGACCTCGACGGCGACGGCCATGTCGACCTGCGCGGCAACCCGGCCGACGTGATCGGCAGCGTCGCGCACTACCTCGCCGAGTTCGGCTGGCGGCGCGGGCTGCCGACGCGCTTCGACGTCGCCG
>JANXVK010000413.1 GCA_025351675.1 Rhizobacter sp. | reverse complement strand
CGCCTTGACCTCGTCGCCGCGCTGCAGCAGTTGCCGGTCGAGCAGCGCGAACCGCTGCTCCTGGTCACGCTCGAACAACTGTCGTATGCCGAATGCGCCGAGTTGCTGCGCGTGCCCGTCGGCACCGTGATGTCGCGCATTTCGCGCGCCCGCGTCGCGCTGCGGGCGCTGCTCGACGGCCGCGCGCCGGTCACGGCCGCGCAGACCCTGCGCCGCGTGGTCTGAGCCGCCCATTGGAACTGCCATGATTTCCGCCCCGATCGACGACCTCACGCTGCACGCCTGGCTCGACGGCGAACTCACACAAGAGCGCCGTGCCGGGGGCGACGCCTGGCTGCAGGCGAACCCGGAAGACGCCGCCCGCGTGCGCCTGTGGGCGGCCGACCGTGAGTTGCTGCGCACCCAACTCGCCGGCGTGCTCGACGAGCCGGTGCCGGCCGCGCTCGAACAGCTGTTGTGGCGCAAGGGCCCGGCGCGCGGCGCGTGGTTCGCTGCCGGGGCCAATGCGAGCTGGCAGCGCTGGGCCGCCGCGCTCGCGGTGTTCGCGCTCGGCGGCATGCTCGGTGCGGCGCTGATGTGGCGCGCGCAAGGGCAAGCGCTCGCGCTCGCCGGCGCGGCCGAGCCGGCATGGGTCACGCGCGCCGCGGTCGCCCATGCCGTGTATGTGCCCGAGCTGCGCCACCCGGTCGAGGTGAAGGCTCAGGAAGAGCACCTGAGCCGCTGGCTGACGCGCCGGCTCAAGGTTCCGGTGAAGCTGTTCGACCTGCGTGCGCAGGGCTTCGAGCTGGTCGGCGGCCGGCTGCTGCCCGACGCGGCCGGGCCGAGCGCGCAACTGATGTACCAGCAGATCGTGCCGGCCGGTGCGTCGGGCGCCTCGGGTGCGGAAGCACCCAAGCCGGTGCGCGTCACGGTCTACCTGCGCAAGCCCGATCGCGACGCGCCGGCCGCCTTCCGCTACGAACAGCAAGGCGCGCTCGGCATGTTCTATTGGGTCGAAGGCGCGACCGCGCAGGGCGGGCCGTGCGGCTACGCGCTCGTCGGCGAGTTGCCACGCGAACGGCTGCTGGCGATGGCCGAGGCGATCTACAAGCAGGGCGAGACGCCGATCCGCTGAGCGCTTGGGCAGGGATGGCAAGATGCGCGGAACCCGCCAGAGCATTCGCCATGCAAGACCCACTCCTCCTCGATCTGCCGACCCGCATCGACACCGAGCGCCTGCTGATGCGCCCGCCGCAGGCCGGCGACGGCCCGCAGTTCTTCGAGGCGCTCACCGAGTCGCTCGTCGAGATGCGCCGGTTTCTGTCCACCCTGCCGTGGATCGCGGCCGAGCCGAGCCTGGAGGCCGCGGAGCTGTACTGCCGCAACGGGCAGGCCAACTTCGTGTCGCGCAAGGACCTGCCGTTTTTTCTGTTCGAGCGCGCGACCGGCCAGCTGGTGGGCGCCACCGGGCTGCACCGCACCGTGTGGGCCACGCCGAAGACCGAGGTCGGCTATTGGGTGCGCAGTTCGCGGTCCGGCCGCGGCCTGATGGTGGAGGCGGTCGAGGCGACCACGCAGTATGCGTTCACGCACATCGGCGCCGTGCGGGTCGAGCTCATCACCGACGCGGCGAACTTGGCGTCGCGCAAGGTCGCCGATCGCTGCGGGTTCATGCTCGAGGCAACGCTGATGAACGAGCACCGGGCGCCGGACGGGACCTTGAGGAACACCTGCGTCTACGCGCGCTTTCCAGCGGCGCGTTGATGGCTCCGAAGGCAGGGGACAATCGCGCCCATGACGACCCTCGCGAGCGCGCTGCCGGCCCGGCCCACCTCCGCACAAGACCTGCCCGCCATCACGACCGCCCAATGGCAATCGGTGTTGGCCGCCGAACCTGCGGAAGCCGCCGGCTGGATGGCCGCCGCCGCGCAGCTCGGCCATGCCGAGGCGCAAGCCGTGCTCGGCCAGTGGCATCTTGAGGGTCGCGGCGTCGCGCGCGACGCGGCGCAGGCACTGCACTGGTTCCTGCGCGCCGCGCACCTCGGCCACGCGATGGCGATGAACATGGCCGGTCGCTGCCACGAGCAGGGCTGGGGCACGCCGGCCGACGCCGGCAAGGCGGTGCACTGGTTCCGGCAGGCGGTGCGGCTCGATCTGCCCGAGGCGAAGTACAACCTCGCGAACATGCTGGCCTCGGGCAGTGGTGTCGCGCGTGATCACGCCAAAGCCTTCGCGCTGTACGAGCAGGCGACCGCGCAGGGCTACACGAAAGCATTCGCCAAGCTCGGCCGCTATTTCGAAGACGGCCAGGTCGTCGCGCAGGATGCCGACGCGGCGCTGGGCTGCTACCAGCGCGGCGCCGAGGGTGGCGATTTTCGCGGCCAGTTCTGCTACGCCGGCATGCTCGCCGCCCGCGGCCGCGCGGTCGAGGCGCTGCAATGGCTCGCCAGGGTGCCCGAGACCGCGACGCCACGCTACCTCACGCAGGCCGGCGCGCTGCTGCTCGAATCAAAGCACGCAGAATTCCGCGCGATCGGCGAGCGCATGCTGGCCCGCGTCGAAGCGTGAACCGAGCTTGAGCGCCCCGGATCGTTTCAACGCCGCGACCGCCTACCGGCTGCTCGTCGTCACGGTGCTCGGTTTCGCGTCGGGCCTGCCGCTCGCGCTCACCGGGCAGGCGATGCAGGCCTGGCTCAGCGTCTCGGGTGTCGACATTGCGACCATCGGCTTCCTGAGCCTGGTCGGCCTGCCGTACACCTTCAAGTTCCTGTGGGCGCCGCTGATGGACCGCTTCGAGCTGCCCTGGCTCGGCCGGCGCCGCGGCTGGCTGGTGCTGACGCAGCTCGCGCTCGCCGGCGCGCTGCTCTGGATGGCCGCGACCTCGCCGACCGGCTCGACGCGCTTCTTCGCGCTGCTCGCGGTGCTGGTCGCGTTTCTCTCGGCCTCGCAGGACGTGGTGATCGACGCCTACCGCACCGATGCGCTGCACGCCAGCGAGCGCGGCCTCGGCTCGTCGCTGTACGTGCTCGGCTACCGGCTCGCGATGATCCTCTCGGGCGGCATCGCGTTCATCTGGGTCGACCCGACGCAGGGCGGAGGCTGGACTTGGCCCGAGGTCTATCGCTTCATGGCCGGCGTGATGGTGGCGGCGGCGGTGCTGTCGGCCGTCGCGCTGCCCAAGCTCAAGGTCGTGCTCGTGCCGTCGAGCGTCGCGCGGCGCGATCTGCTCGGCTTCGCCGCGGTGCTCGCGGCGGTCGCTGTCGGTGTGTTCCTCAGCGACCGCGTCGGCCCGCCGATCGCGCGCGCGCTGCTCGGTGGCTGGCTCGCCGGCGGCGCGATGGCGCCCGCGCTGCAGGCGAAGTGGATCGACCTGGCCGCGCTGATACTCGGCATCGCGTTCACCTTGCCGCTGGCCGCGTGGGCGGCGCGCGCGGCGCGGTTCGAGACGCTGCTCGGCGGCTTGCGCAGCTACTTCTCGCAACCCGGCGCGGCCGCGTTCCTCGGGTTCATCGTGCTCTACAAGCTCGGCGACGCGTTCGCCGGCTCGCTGATGACGCCCTTCTTGCTGCAGGCGATGCAGTTCAGCACCGCCGAGGTCGGCGTCGTCAACAAGGTGATCGGCCTGTGGTTGACGATTGGCGGCGCGCTGCTCGGTGGCGCACTGATGCTGCGGCTCGGCCTGTGGCGTTCGCTGATGCTGTTCGGCGTGCTGCAGATGGTCAGCAACCTCGGCTTCTGGTGGCTCGCGGTGAGCGGCCGCGGCGTGCTGCCGGGGCTCGTCATTCCGGCGTTCGACTGGGGTTTCGTCAAGCTCGTGCACGCCGCGCCTGTCGACGGTGGCTTGCTGCTCGTGATCGCGGCCGAGAACCTCTCGGGCGGCATGGGCACGGCCGCGTTCGTCGCGTTCCTGATGAGCCTGTGCAACCAGCGTTTCACGGCAACCCAGTTCGCGCTGCTTTCGGCGTTCTCGTCGGTCGGCCGCGTCTGGGTCGGGCCGCTCGCCGGCGTGCTGGCCGAGTCGATCGGCTGGCCGGTGTTCTTCATCGTCTCGACGATCGTCGCGCTGCCGGCCCTGCTGATGCTGTGGTGGATGCGTGGCGCGGTGCGCGCGCTCGAATACGATCCGGCCGCACCCGCCGTGGACGATTGAAATGCCGCGGCACGACCCGAGATACACGCGTGATCCAGAGGACGCGATGAACCACCACGACAACTCGATGCCGCACGTTTCCGGCTGTGCCTGCGGGCTGCACCGGCGGCGCCTGTTCACAGGCGGGCTGCTCGCGGGCGGTGCGCTGCTCGGTTTGCCGGCATGGGCGCGCGAGGGCGTCGAGGTCGGGTCGAGGTCGAGTTTCAGCCAGCTCGTGTCGGCCGAGCAGATCGAGCAGGCCGCGCAGCAGAACTACCAGCAGATGCTGCAGCAGGCCGCCGCGAAGAAGGCGCTCGCCGGCCCGGCCAGCCCGCAGCTCGCGCGCCTGCGCGCGATCGCGCAGCGGCTGATCCCGTTCACCTTCGAGTGGAACGAGCGTGCGCGCCAGTGGCGTTGGGAGGTCAACCTCATCAACAGCGCGCAGATCAACGCCTTCTGCATGCCGGGCGGCAAGATCGCGTTCTTCACCGGCATCCTCGAGAAGCTCAAGCTCACCGACGACGAGGTTGCGATGATCATGGGCCACGAGATGGCGCACGCGCTGCGCGAGCATGCGCGCGAGCGCATGGGCAAGACGGCCGCCACCCGCGGCGCGATCGAGCTCGGCGCGGCGATCTTCGGCCTCGGCAACGGCGGGCGCTACCTCGCCGGCATGGGCGGCCAGCTGCTGTCGCTGAAGTTCGGGCGCGACGACGAATCCGAGGCCGACCTGATCGGCATCGAACTCGCGGCCCGCGCCGGCTACGACCCGCACGCCGGCGTGACGCTCTGGCAAAAGATGGCCACCGCAAGCAAGAACGCGCCGCCGCAGTTCATCAGCACCCACCCGTCGGGGCCGACGCGGATCCGTGACATCGAAGTGAACCTGCCGAAGGTTCAGCCGCTGTATGCCCGAGCGGCCAAGCCGGCGCAGCGCTTCGGGCCGCCGTAGCCGCGCGCCGTTCGCCGGCGCGGCCGGTCGGGTCAGGCCAGCACCTTCAGCAACCAGCGGTTCATGTCGGCGATTTCGGCCGGGCACACCGAATGCGCCATCGGGTATGCGTGCCATTCGACCGGGTAGCCGAGTGCGATGAGCGCATCGCGCGAACCCGTCGCGCGGGCGATCTGGATCATTTCGTCGGCGCTGCCGTGGGCCTGGAAGATCGGCACCCCGGCGTTCGCAGCGCTGCGCTCGGTGGCGGTCAGCTCGGCCAGCGGCAGGTAGCCCGACATGCCCAGCAAGCCCGCCAGTCGCTCGCCGTGGCGCAGCCCGGTCATGAAGGTCATCGCGCAGCCCTGCGAGAAGCCTGCCAGCACGATGCGCGAGGCCTTGACGCCGCGGGCGCACTCCGTGGCGATCACCGCGTCGACCAAGGCCTGCGATGCACGCAACCCGGCGGCATCTTCGGGCCGACCGGGGCCGAGGATGTCGTACCAGGCGCGCATCACATGGCCGCCGTTGATCGTGACCGGCCGCGTCGGGCTGTGCGGGAAGACGAAGCGCACCGCGCCGAGGCTCGACAGATCGAGTTCCTGCGCGATTGGCACGAAGTCGTTGCCGTCGGCGCCGAGGCCGTGCAGCACGATGATGGACGCCGTCGGGTTCGGCGCGGTTTCAAATTCGATCACTTCGAGCGGCATGACGGCGGTTCCTTTGGTTTCAGAGAGTGAAGTCATAGTCGATCATGACCGGCGCATGGTCGCTGAAGCGCTGTTCGAGGTAGATGTGCTCGGCAGTCGCGTGCTTCGCGATCGCTGGCGTCGCGAGGTGGTAGTCGAGCCGCCAGCCGACGTTGTTCGCGCGCGCTTGGCCGCGGTTGCTCCACCACGTGTACTGCTCGGGGTGTGGGTTCAGCGTGCGGAACACGTCGATCAAGCCGATCTCGTCGAGCAGGCTCGTCATCCACGCGCGCTCTTCGGGCAGGAAGCCGCTGTTCTTCTGGTTGCCCTTCC